>JBBSHV010000008.1:0-33346 GCA_038232435.1 Gemmatimonadales bacterium
GAGTCTGCTCAACCTCGGGCGCACCGACGAGGCGGTCGCCGAGCTGCGCCAGGCGACGGAGCTCGACCCGCTGGCCACGACGCCGGCGAGCGCGTTCGCGACCGGGCTCCTGTTCGCGCGCCGGTTCCCTGAAGCTGTGGCAGCGTCGCGACGCGCCCTCGCGCTCGACTCAGCGTTCTGGTACGCGAACTACACACTTGGGCTCGCGCAGGCGTTCGGCGGGCAACCGGATAGCGCGGTGCAGACCCTCGAACGCGGCACGCGCCTGACCCCCGGCGGCCCGGGGCATAACTCGGCCCTGGTCTTTGCCTACGCCGCGGCAGGCCGGTGGACCGATGCGGACCGGGTAAGGGTGGAGCTTCGCCGCCGCGGGGGCGATGCGTTCGGCGGCACCGAGGCCGCATTCGCGGAGCTGGTGTTTGGCGACCGCGAGCCGCTCGTGCGCCTCCTGACGACCGAGGCGGGTCAGCACCGCTATGTCGCCTCAGGCAGTTCGTTTGGCTGCGACCCGCTCCTCGATCCGCTCTGGTCGGACGCGCGCTTCCGCGCCGCAATGCGCGCACTCACGGTGGACGTGTGTCCCCTCGCACGCCCGTGGCCGATCCGGCGACTAGCGAATCTTCGCTAGATCCTCATCCCGGTGCGCGCGGCGTTCCTCGCGGCGACGCATCATCTCAGCGCGCATTGCATCGAGTTTGACGCGCTGCTCCGGATTGAGAACAAGCCGGAGCTGCGTCTGGGTGCTGTCCGAGACGGCGCGTGCCCGGGCGTTCACGGAGTCGAGCGCAGGCCTGAGGGGAGTGTACAGCGCCGAGATCTTGCGGCGTTGTGCGTCCATCAGCGAATCAATCACTAAACGCTGCGGCGGGGTCAATTTCCACTCCGCCCCGATACGATCCCAGTAGGTGCGCGAATCCATCGCGCGCGATCCAGGCGTCGCGGCGTGCGCCGCACGGTCGCCGGCCACACCGATCGCGAGTCCACCGATGAATGCGCCGAGGACCACGACCCCGGCCAGAAGTTTGGACTGTTGCATGGGTAGGAACGGCTACTGCGAGATGACGTCTCTGAACGTCGCGCCGCGGGTGTCCGGTCCATCGCGCTCGCTCAGCGCTCCGGCCGGTACGACCACGGACTCAGCGGGTACAACCTGTGTAGCCGACTCGTATGCAACGCGTACTTCCTGATCGCGCGCCCGCATCAAGAGCAATCCGACGACAGCCGCGATGATGAAAGCGGCGGCTGTGGCGAGACCGCCGCGCGCCCACCCGCCCACAACAATCCACCAGCGAGCGGCGGCAGAATCCGCGATGCGGCTCATTACCCGCGCTTCGAGCTGGGGCCAGTACGCCTCTCCGAGCGGAGGCGCGTACAGAGCGCGCGCCGTGTCGATGACCGCTGGCGCAAGCGGCTCGTGCAGCCTGACCTCGTTGTTATCCATCATTCCTGGTCCCGTAAGTTCTGCAACATTCCCCGCAGACGCTGACGCGCGTGATGCAGGTCCGACCGAGCTGTGCCTTCCGGAATCCCGAGCAACTTCCCAATTTCAGCGTGCGCGAATCCCTCGACGTCGTGCAGCACCAACACCGATCGCATCCGTTCCGGGATCTTCATCAGTGCCTCACTCAGACGGCGGCGTAGCTCGTCCGATTCTCCCGGATCTCGAAACGTTCCCGCCATTGATTCGTGCAGATCATCGGTGGTTCGTACCTTTCTACGGCGAGCCAGGTCCAGCGCTGCGTTCGCGACGATCCGATTCAGCCACGGCCCGAAAGCCTGTTCCAGGTTGAATCGGTCCAGCGCCTGATACGCTCGCACGAACGCCTCCTGAACAGCATCCTCCGCATCCTCGTGCACAGTGACGATCGCACGCGCCACGGCGTAAGCGCGCTTCTGATGCAACCGGACGAGTGCGCCGAATGCAGCCTGATCGCCCTTCTGGGCAGCAGCGGTCAGCGCGCGTTCGTCAGGAAGGTTACGCGGCGGATCACTCACGCGTTGAGGCCGGTTGCACGTGAGAAAGTTACACCGGCGCGGCGGGGGATCGCGTTCGGCGCGCCGCGGCGAGTGCATGGCGTCCGGATGTGGGAAGGAGTGTCCCGAGCCCGGACAGTTAGCGCCGTCGGTCAGAACCCAGTCTTTCGTCTAAGTGGTTGCGTGCCAATAGCTTAGTTGGGCCTGGCAAGTGGCACACGCGGTCCTAAGTAGTGCCCGAGCGATGCGCCGGCGATCTTCACGATGCTGGATCGCATTGTGCTGCGGCCGCTTCCATATCGGGACGCAAGCCAGCTCGTTTGGCTCGATTCTCCGATTCCAGGAGTGAAGTCAGATTCGCGATGGGGTCTGTCGGTCGCTGAATTCTTCTACTTCAAGAACGGTTGGCGCCGATCTCCGTTACGCCTTGGTATCAATATGCACGTTGGTGGACAATCCCGGGCGCAGCGGATGACCCGCGCTGCACGCCTTGGTAACGGCGATCCGCACTGGTACGCGCTGCACCACCTTGGTGAAGTTGCCGGTCGCGTTGTCTGGCGGGAGCAGCGCGAACTTGGCCCCTGTGGCGCCGGCCAGACTTTCGACGCGGCCCTGGGCGGCGCATCCGTACGCATCCACATCGAACTCGACCGGCTGACCTACCTTGATGTGCGCCAGCTGCGTCTCCTTGAAGTTCGCGGTGACCCAGATCCCGGTATCAGCGACGATGCTCATCACCGGCTGTCCCGGAGCGACCAGCTGGCCGACTTCCACCTGCTTGCGTGAAACGAGACCGGTGGCGGGAGCCGTGATTTTGGCGTAGCTCAACTGCAGCTTGGCATTGTCGAGTGCCGCTTGGGCGGCGCCGGCTCGCCCTTCGGCGATCCTGACTCCAGCCTGCGCGTTGGAGATCTGCGCACCGGCGGTCGACACCTGTCGCTGCGCCGCGAGTAGCTGCGCCTGCGCCGCATCCGCACTCGCCTGCGCTGCATCCAGTTGCATGCGCGACACTATCTGCTGCGCGACCAACGTCTTCATGCGCGCAAGATCGGCCTGGGCGCGGGTGGCGGCCGCTCGTGCAGCCAGCACCTGAGCGTCCAGCGACGAGCGCTGACCCGACGCGGTTGCAACCTGCGCTTCGGCCTGACCCGTGGTGCTACCGGTTCCGGCCACACCCTGTGCAGCGGCGAGATCCGCTTCCGCGGACGCCACGCGCACTCGATACTCCGCATCATCGATGGTGACGAGAACCTGGCCTTCCTTGACTTGCTGATTCTCGTTTACCGCGACACCCGTTACGTAGCCACCGACTTTCGCGAGTACCGGGATGATGTGACCATCCACCTGCGCATCATCGGTGCTCTCGTGACTTCGCCCGTAGTTCCAGGTCTTGAAGCCCCAGAACGCAGCGATGAGCGCGACGATTACAACTATTGGGATGATGAACTTCCGCTTACCGCCGGTTTCGCTTGCCATATACGTAAAGAGGTAGAGTGCTCGTGGAATAACTGATGGAGATGTTGGAGATGCTCATGGGAGAGTCGTGACCGCTCCCTGTGCGCGTGCGAGCGCTATACGGGCGGCCTGGTAATTGGTCTGAGCATCTATGACAGCCGTGCGCCCGCCCGTGAGCGAGAGTAGCGCCGTGATTACGTCCGCATTTCCCGCTACTCCAGCGCTGAAGCGCTCGCGCGCCTGGGTCACTTCCTGCTGCGCCAGCGCGAGGCGCTCTCGGCTCGCGCCCAGCTGCTCGCTGGCCGACTCCAGGTCGATTAACGCGCCGCGAACGTCTGCCGCGGCCTGTTGCTCGATGTCGTTCTGTTGGATTTCTGCTTCCCGCACCACACCCTGCTGTTCCTGAATGCGTCCCTCGCGTCGGAAACCGTCCAGAATCGGTACCGACAGTTGGACACCATAGTCGTACGTATTCAGTAGACGACTGTAATTTTTCCCATTCACACCGTCGTTGCCTATGAACGAGAGAGTGGGGAGCCGTTCCGCACGCACGGACGATATCGTCTGCCGAGCAGCGGCCACGCGAGCCTGCGCGGCCAGGAGATCGGGACGGTTCTGCAAGGCGCGGCTCGTCGCAGTCTGCTCGTCAGTGCTCACGCCAGTGGAGTCAAGCGCGCCGAGCGAGTCGGCCAGCACGAGGCGCGTTCCTAGAGGGAGATTCAGGGCGCGAGCCAGATCGATCCGAGTGCGATCACGAGCCGCGCGTGAAGCAATGAGCTGCGCACGGGTTGCCACCAGCTGCGATCTGGCGCGCGTGACGTCCAGCGCGACTCCAGTTCCCGCCTGGAGCTGCGCCTGTGCGACATTCGCCAGATCCGCCGCCAGTACCGAGTCCTCGCTGCGTGCACGGAAATCATCGGCGGCACGGAGCGCGCGTACGTAGGCAATAGCCGCCTGCGACGCTGCCTGCTCGGATGTCACCGTGGCTTCGGCTCTGCTCGCGGTGACCGAGGCTCTGGCGCCGCGCAGGCGTGCAATCGCACTGAAATCCAACAGCGGCAGCACCACCCGCCCCCGATAGTCCACGACTGAGAAGGGGGGTATCACCTCTCCATTGGGATTGAACAGTGGTGGCTTACCGGGCGCCGCCGGGAATGAGATGCCGAACGATGCCGTGTTGAGCGTGCGCGTCTCCTGCGATCCGCTCGCGCTCAGAGTCGGGAGCAGATCCGCACGGCGCTCGGTCACGCGCGCTTGCGCCTCGCCCACTCGCACACGAGCGCTCTGGGCGCTGGCATTGTTGCGTGCGGCGATGCGCGCCGCTTCACCCAGCGATATGAATGCTGCCGGTGTGGTGGAGCGTGCCGCAGCGGTGGGCGCGGTCGTCGAGTCCTGCGCAGCCAGCGGAGCACCAGGGAGCGAGGTGGCCGCGAGTGCGGCGCAGCACAACACCGCACCGCGGAGCGCCTTCGGGACCTGATAAAGAGTCTTGCCTTTCATTATGTGTTTCACGCGCGCAGTGCGCAAAGATAGAAATCGACCAGCTCGGCGAAGACCTGGTCGTCGGATCGCTCGTGCATGTGTGGAAAGAACTTCCGCTTGCTGCACCACATGGCGTTGGTGCTGAAGAGCGACGCGAGCATCCGCGCGGCAACCATCGGTTCTACGGAGCGAAACTCGCCCGCAGCAATTCCGCGTGTGATGATGCGGGCCACGAGCTGCTGTGTGCGCAGCATCACCTCGCTAACATAGAACTCGACCAGATCGGGAAATTGGTGCAGCTCGCTCACGACCACCCGGTAGATCACCGCGAACGCCGGAGTACGCACAAAGCTCCAGTAGCCCCGCATAAAGGTCGTGAGCTGATCCACGGCGGTCCCCACCTCCGGAATCTGCTCCCCTTCCACTATCGCCTCGACCACGGTGGAGCGCACCATCTCGCGAAACAGCTTCTCCTTGTTCGGGAAGTAGAGATAGATGGTCCCCTTGGATACGCCGGCCCGCTTGGCAATATCCTCCAGGCGCGCACCGGCCAGGCCATGCTCGCCAAATACCGCGAGTGCTGCCTGGAGTATCTGCTGTGGACGTTCTTCGGGGAGCCGCCGCCAGCGCGGCTCCGGAACAATTGACACCATAAACGATCGAAGTAAGTAACTGACCAGTCAGTAATATACTCCGCCTGTGACGTAGCGTCAACCGTGCCACTGGGTTGCTCCTCGGCTGTTCGTAGCCGCCCGCTACGTGCGGATTACGTGCCTGTTACCTGGCTCTTACGCGGCTGCGTGCTGAGCGCGCCTTAGCAGCCCTTGCCCATCTTGCATATGGCCGTCCACTCCCGTTCGGCCACGCGCTGCACCGACAGCCGGCTGCCGCGCCTCAGCAACTCCATTGCGTCAAGCTCCCGCACGTGGCGCAGATCGCCCAACGCAAGGAAGTTGTCGAAGCGTTCCCCCGCGGATACGTCCACCATATACCAGAGCGGGTTGGACACGGTGCTCTTGGGATCAAAGTGCTCGTCCTCTGCATCCCACGCTGTGAAGTCCGGGTACCCCTCCCGCACGACCTCGGCCGTCCCCACTATTCCGCAAGGGGTAGAGTTGGAATAGTACAGTAGCACGCCGTCTCCTTTCTTCATGTCGTCGCGCATGAAGTTGCGCGCCTGATAGTTTCGCACTCCACTCCAGTGGCTCGTCTGGCGAGGGGCGGCGAGCAGGTCGTCGTACGAGAAGCAACCGGGTTCGGTCTTGAGGAGCCAGTAGCGGCGCGCGGCAACAGCGAGAACGGAAGCGGTCATGGCGGAAAGTACTAACGTAAACGGGGTAATAACTCAATCGCCGTGCGGCTCGCCCGCCCTTTTGGCATAGATTCCAGTACCCGAAGAAGCCAACCATGCACTCATTACATCGCGTACTCGCGCCTCTTGCTGCGCCCCTTGTTGCGCTGGGTGCGGGTCTAAACCCGCTAGCAGCGCAGTCCACATCCGTCCAACCAGCAACCGCGACGTTGCCTGCCCCTCCCCCTCCCCCTCCTCCTCAGGCGGCTGGCCGCGCTGCGACCGCTGGGGCGAGTACGGCGCTCACGCTGGCGCCATTCAAGCGCGGCGACATGTTCTTCAACACCGATGCGAACGGTTCCGTTTTCGTGCGTGACGGACGGGACGCCAGGCCGAAGCTGCTTCTCGCGGCCGGGAGCTACGGCGAGGTAGCGCCGTCGAGTGATGGCAAGTACATCGCCTACACGCTACCACGCTCCGGCGCAAAGGCCGCCGGCTCGGATCTGCGTATCCGCTCGATCGAGACTGCGCGGGATCTGCCGGACGTGCTGCACAACGTTATCGTGTCGCGCAAGCCGTGGACGCACAACGAGAAGGGCTTCTACTACACGCGTGAAGATCCCACCGACCATCGTCAGCGTGTCTACTACCATTTCCTCGGCAAGGATCAGAGCCGGGACGGGGTGGTGCTGAGTCAGTCCGATCAACCGGATTGGCGCTATGATGCTTCGGTGAGCGACGACGGCCAGTTTGCTGTTTTCACCATCGCGCATCCCGTTGACGCGCACACGCGGCTCTACTTCATCGATCTGGATAATCCGGGCCGCCCCACGCTCAACGCACCCATCGTGCGTCTCATTGATGCGTTCAGCGCGCGGTACAACTTCATCGATAACGCCGGGTCATACTTCTTTCTCCGGACCGAGCGCGACGCGCCGCGCGGAAGCGTGGTGCTGGCCAACACCGACATGACACGCGTTAGCAGCTGGCCCGTCGTCATCCCGCAATCGGCGGACACGCTCCTGTACGCTCGGACGGCCGGCGATGAGTTCGTTCTTCCGGTGTATCGCGTTGCTGGCGCGAACGTGGCGCGCGTGTACGGACCACCCGATCCGGCGGCGATGCGCGCGGAGTTCCAGAGGCGGATCGACTCGCTCAGAAAGGAGCGCGCCGACGCCGAGCGCGATGGGCGCCGAGATCGTGGCGTGACCGAAGCGATGCGGATGCGCGCACCAGCGGCGATCCGGCTGGAGCGGGGAATTGACTTTCCAATGCCGGCCGGCGCAAGCATAGTGGCGATGAATACCGTTGCCGACAACGAAGAGGTATTCTATACTCTGCGCATGGCTGACGGGAGCACGCGCTCGTTCCTGTACAACATCAAGAACAAGCGTAACCAGCCATTCCCACTTGCGGCGCAGGCGCGCTAACGATGCACCAACAGCGCGCCAACCAAGCACGACCACGCGCAAGTACGCCAATCACGCGCTAATTAATGGATACAGTCACGCTGCTCCTGCTGCTCACACTAATCGTCCGCACGGTCGTCTTCTCGACGGTGGTGATTGTCTCGATCGCCTTCCTGCTCGGCTGGCTCGTGCGCACGCGGCGCATCAATCCGTTCAATCCGGTTGCTCGCGGCATCAGGAGCGTGACCGATCCGATGCTCGCGCCCGTGGAGCGGCGAATCGTGCGAGCAGGCGGCCTTCCGACGGCTGCGCCTCTGTGGGGAATCGCTGGCGCGGTGCTGCTCGGGATCATCATCGTGAGTGGCTTCAACTTTGTTGCGGGCACCATCGCCACGCTGATAGTCGCCGCGTCGAGCGGTCCAAGGGGGCTGTTCTTCGTACTCGTGCGGGCCACCTTCGGAATACTAAAGCTCGCGATCATCATCGTGGTCGTAACCTCGTGGCTCCCGATATCGCCATTCTCGCCGTGGGTGCGGTGGGCCTTCACCATCACCGAGCCGATCATACGCCCGCTCCGGCAGATAATCCCGCGCATGGGGATGTTCGACATCACACCGATCATTGCATACTTCGCGTTGAACATTCTGGAGTGGGCCTTCCTGCGGCTGTAGCGTCAGCGAGGAACGTGAGAGAACATTCTACAGTGTCTGGCGACTGTTGATGCTGTTCTTTTGCATCAAGGGATATCTGCTCGGACGCTGGGTTCACTGCATCGCCGGTCACCCCTAACGACGTCCGTCTATCCGTCAATCCGGCTGATCGGATGGATGACCCCTTGTATGCTGTTGGTTCGGGTGCTATCGTTACAACACAACAGATACTCGTGGCGATTTCCGGCAAATTGCGGTCACGTTAATCCTCGCTAAAGCGCCCCGTACGCCCGGCGCTCCCAACGCCGGGTCTTTTTGTATCCAAGAGCCGCATGACCGACACTAGCAGCACGTCTCCCTATCTCGCCGCATTAGCCGAGCGGGTACTCATATATGATGGCGCGATGGGGACTAATATCCAGCGCTATCAACTCACGCCCGATGACTTTGGCGGCAAGGATCTGGAGGGGTGCAACGATAACCTCGTCCTGACGCGCCCGGACGTGATCAGCGCGATCCACGAGTCATTCCTTGAAGTCGGGTGCGACGTTGTGGAGACGTGCACCTTTCAGTCGACTCCGCGCCGGCTGGAAGAGTGGGGGTTGCTAGATGTTGCCGAGGAGCTGAACGTGAAGGCGGCCCGCCTTGCGCGAGACGCTTGTGACAAGTATGCCACGCCTGAGCATCCACGCTTTGTCGCGGGGTCGATGGGGCCCACGGGGATGCTTCCGTCCAGCACCGACCCGGTGCTCTCGAACGTCACCTTCAATGAGCTAGCCGACAACTATTACGCGCAGGGCAAGGCGCTGGTCCAGGGCGGCGTCGATGTTCTTCTGATCGAGACGTCGCAGGACATACTGGAAGTGAAGGCGGCTGTGGCGGGCATCGAGCGCGCCTTTGCCGAGCTCGGCCGGCGTGTTCCCATTCAGGCGCAGATCACGCTCGACGTGAGCGGACGCATGCTGCTCGGGACCGACATTGCGAGCGCGATGACGACGCTGGAGTCGCTGCGCGTTGACGTAATCGGGCTCAACTGCTCCACCGGTCCGGAGCACATGCGCGAGCCGATCCGGTATCTGGCGGAGCACGCGCGGCTGCCGTTGTCGGTGATCCCGAACGCGGGGCTACCTATCAACACGGGAGTGGGCGAAGCGGTGTATCCGCTCGAGCCTGAGCCGATGGCAGATGCGCTCGCGGAGTTCGTGCGTGACTTCGGTGTGCGCATCGTGGGCGGATGTTGCGGTACGACGCCCGAGCACCTGAAGGCGGTGGTGGCGAAGGTACGCGGTTCGGCGATGGACTCCGGGGAACGCGCCGTTGCCGTTCCTCGCGTTTCATCGGCGATGCGCGCAATCACGATTCATCAGGATCCCGCGCCGCTGCTGGTCGGCGAGCGCGTCAATGCGCAGGGGTCACGCAAGGTAAAGCGACTGTTGCTCGCCGATGACTACGAGGGAATAGTCGAGGTCGCGCGCGATCAGGTGGATTCTGGGGCGCATGTGCTGGACGTGTGCGTCGCGCTCACTGAGCGCGGTGACGAAGCCGAGCAGATGTCAAAGGTGGTGAAGCTGCTGTCGATGGGCGTCGAGGCGCCGCTCATGATCGACTCCACGGAGGCGGCCGTGATTCAGGCCGCGCTGGAGCATGTTCCAGGGCGCGCGATCGTCAACTCCATCAATATGGAGAACGGGCGCAAGCGCATCGACGATGTTGTGCCACTGGTGAAGAAGCATGGCGCCGCGGTTGTCGCGCTCACCATTGACGAGATCGGCATGGCCAAGACGCGCGAGCGGAAGCTGGAAGTGGCGCGCAAAATCTATGACATCGCGGTGGACGAGTACGGGCTCGCGCCTGAGGACCTGCTGTACGATGCTCTTACGTTCACACTCGCCACGGGCGATCCCGAGTGGATCGACTCAGCGGCCGAGACGATCGAGGGAATCCGGCTGATCAAGCGCGAGCTGCCGGGGGTGGCGACGATTCTGGGCGTGTCGAATGTGTCGTTCGGGCTCACGCCGGACGCACGCGCGGTGCTCAACTCCGTGTTCCTGCACCACTGCGTTGCGGCCGGTCTGGATGCGGCGATCGTGAACCCGGCGCACATTCGGCCGTACGCGGAAATATCCGAGGCGGAGCGCGCGCTGTCCGACGACCTCGTGTTCAATCGCAGGCCGGATGCGCTGCAGCGTTTCATCGAATACTTCTCCGGGACCGGAGAGTCATCATCTTCGTCGACCCAGGCCGCGAAGGAGGACCCGACCGCCGGCATGACGCCGGAGGAGAAGATTCACTGGATGGTGCTGCACCGGAAGAAGGATGGAATCGAGGATGCGCTGGATGCGGCGGGCGTTCGTGATAATCCAGTGCGCGTGCTGAACGGCGTGCTTCTCCCCGCAATGAAAGATGTGGGCGACAAGTTCGGCGCGGGTGAGCTGATTCTTCCTTTCGTGCTACAGTCGGCCGAGGTAATGAAGAAAGCGGTGCATCACCTTGAACAGTTTTTGGAGAAGAGCGAGGGCTATACCAAGGGACGCGTGGTACTCGCCACCGTTTACGGCGACGTGCACGATATCGGCAAATCGCTCGTGAACACCATTCTCTCGAATAACGGCTACACCGTATTCGATCTGGGCAAGCAGGTGCCCGTGAACACGATCATCGAGAAGGCCCTTGAGGTGAATGCGGACGCGATCGGGCTGAGTGCACTGCTGGTATCCACATCCAAGCAGATGCCGCTGTGCGTGCAGGAGCTGGACAGGCGCGGCATGCACATCCCCGTGATGATTGGCGGGGCGGCGATCAATCGTCGCTTCGGCCGGCGTGCGTTGTTCGTGGAAGGCGAGCGCGCGTACGACGCTGGCGTGTTCTACTGCAAGGACGCATTCGAAGGGTTAGAGACGATGGACGTATTACAGGATGAGGAACGGCGCGACAAATTCGTGACACGCGCACTCGACGATGCCCGGAACGATGTGTTCCTGCGGACTCAGGTGGGCAAGGACATCGCCGTGGGAGATGCTGGCGGCGCGCGCAGTGACGTGGCCGCGGACAATGCAGTTCCGACGCCGCCGTTCTGGGGAACGCGCGTGGTGCGCGACATCCCACTGAACGAGCTGTACGATCTGCTTGATCTGGACGAACTGTATCGCCTGCAGTGGGGTGCACGCGGCTCGGGTGAGCAGTACGAGCGCACCATACGCAACGAATTCGAGCCGGTTCTCGAACGATTGAAGCAAGATGCGGCGGCGAGAGGCTGGATAAAACCGGAGGCGGTGTACGGCTACTTCCCGGCCCAGTCGAGCGGCAACGACATTCTGGTGTACGACCCGCAGGCATACGTAGCGGCGGGGGAGAAGCGCGAGGTCGCGCGCTTTCACTTTCCGCGCATGGTTGGCCGCGAGCGGCTCTGTCTCGCGGACTACATTCGCTCCGTGGACTCGGCCGATGTTGACGTGTTGCCGCTTCAGATCGTGACGGTAGGCGATGAAGCATCGGCGAGGTTCGCCGAGCTTCAGGGGGCGAACGAGTACTCCGAAGCGTTTTACGTACACGGGTTGTCTGTGGAAACCGCTGAGGCGGTGGCGGAATGGATGCATCGCAAGATCAAGTCGGAGCTGGGCATTGATACTGGCAAGCGATACTCCTGGGGATACGGCGCCTGCCCCGACTTGGACGATCACGCGACGGTGTTCCGGCTGCTTCCGGCGACGGAAGAGCTTGGAATGACATTGACGGAGTCGTTCCAGCTTCAACCTGAGCAGTCGACCGCAGCGGTGATCATGCATCATCCCGAGGCCAGGTACTACGCCGTGCGTGGTGCGGCGGCCGAGCTGGAGCCAGCACTTGCGTGACGTACCGGTGCGTGACGCGCTGCTGAGGCGGCTGCTTGATCCCAGCTCCGTTGTGATGTTCGACGGCGCAATGGGAACGATGATCTACACGCGCGGGGTGTTCATCAACCAGTGCTACGATGAGCTGAACGTGCGCGCGCCGGATTTGATCCGCAGAATTCACGAGGCGTATGTGAAGGCGGGAGCGGAGGTGCTGGAGACAAACACCTTTGGGGCCAACCGCGTGAAGCTGGCGCAGCATGGTCTTGGTGATCAGGTGCACGCGATCAACATTGCGGCCGCTCGCCTCGCACGCGCCGCAGCAGGTGACAAGGCGCTGGTCGCTGGCGCGGTTGGTCCGCTGGGCGTGCGACTGGAGCCGTACGGACCGACCTCGCGTGAAGACGCGCGCGAAGTGTTCGCGGAGCAGATGACCGCTCTCAGGGAAGGCGGCGCCGATCTGTTCATCATCGAGACCTTTTCCGATCTGGACGAAGTGACGCAGGCCGTGCTTGCCGCGCGCGACGTCGACCCCACGATGCCGGTTGTGGCACAGGTCGCGATCAACGCTGATGGCGTGACCGCATACGGAGCGACTCCCGCGGATATCGCGCTCGCTCTGGACCTGGCAGGCGCGGACATCATTGGACTGAACTGCTCGGTGGGACCACAGACCATCCTCGAGGCGATCGAGAAGATGGCGCCGCTCACGTCCAAGAAATTGAGCGCGCAACCAAATGCAGGAATGCCGCGCGACGTCAGCGGCCGCACAATGTACATGGCCAGTCCGGAGTACATGGCGAGTTATGCTCGGCATCTCGTGAATGCCGGTGCCAAGGTGATCGGAGGGTGTTGCGGAACTACACCTGAGCATATCCGCGACATGATTGAGGGAGTGCGTCCGCTCACGCCCCGGAGCAGGCATACGGACCGTATGGTCTCAGCAACGGTCCCGGACGAGGCTGCGCGAAACGTCGGCGTCGAGCCCGTACCGTTTGGTGAGCGCTCGCGCTTTGCGGCAAAGATCGCGGCCGGTGAATTCGTGACATCGGTGGAGTTGGTGCCACCGCGCGGTGTGGATGTGTCCAAGCTGCTGCGCGACGCAATTCTGTTGCGCGACGCTGGCGTGGACGCGATCAACGTTCCGGACGGCCCCCGGGCGCAGAGCAGAATGGGCGCGGTGCTCACAAGCGTGCTGATCGAGCAGCAGTCCGGGATCGAGACGGTCACGCACTACTGCTGTCGCGATCGCAATCTGCTAGGCATGTTGAGCGACCTGCTCGGCGCGTCTGCGGTCGGCTTACGCAATGTCCTTCTCATCACCGGCGATCCGCCCAAGATGGGACCGTATCCATCGGCTACCGCCGTCTTCGACATCGACGCGATCGGACTGACAAACCTTGTGAGCAACCTGAACCGCGGGCTGGATCCGGGTGGCAATCCCATAGGTGAGCCGACGCGTTTCGCGATTGGCGTAGGCGTAAATCCGGCAGCGATCGATCCGGAGCACGAGCGCCGGCGCTTTGAATGGAAGGTGGATGCGGGAGCGGAGTACGCGATCACGCAGCCAGTGTTCGACGCGGATCACCTAGAGCGCTTCATGCGAAGTGTGGAGTCGCTCGACATCCCGATCATCGCTGGAATCTGGCCGCTGGTATCGGTGCGTAACGCGGAATTTCTCGCCAACGAAGTTCCCGGCGTCACCGTTCCGGCCGAGATAATCGACCGGATGCGGCGCGCCAACGCGATATCGAAAGAACACGCGGTGCGGGAGGGACTTGCGATCGCACGCGAGATGCTGGACCGCGTGCGTCCGCTGGTGTGCGGCGTGCAGGTTTCGGCGCCATTTGGCAAGGCGGAGTTGGCGCTGGAAGTATTCGCGGATCAACTGGCACGTTCCGAGTCGGCGGCGTAGCGCGAGCATGCGATTGACCCCAGCGAATCAACTCACCAAATAACAGCAAATAACCCCTACTTGCCCACGACCAGAATCTCGAACGTCCCCGGAATCATCGTCGGGCGCGGCCTCGGCTGCTCGGCCGTGGGCGGTGCCGCTGGATTGAACTTGGCGGTAACCATGTAGATCAGGTGCGTGCGCGGATCCAGCGCCATTGTGCGCGCGCCACGTGCGGTCGGGATGTTCTCGCTCGTGAACGTGCTCGGTCCGGTCTGGCGTACGACGGTGAGAGTCCCGTCTCCACCGTTGGAGCTGAACGCGAGGCCGCGTTCCGCATCGAACGCGTTTGCATCGGTGCCGCTGCCGCTCGGCGGGGTCGCAATGACACGGCCCGTAGCAGCGTCAACGATTCCCATCATTTTGTTGTCGCAGCCGACGAACAGCAGGCTGTGCGCCTTGTCCATCGCCAGGCCCGAGGGCGATTCACACGGCGCGAGCGGATACGTGTGCATGACGGCGAGCGTCGCCGCATCGAACTCCACAAGCTGGCTCTTGTCTTCTATGTTGACGAAGACGTGACCGGCCCCGTCTGCAACCGCGGTTTCCGGCTTGCCGCCGAGCGCGACGGAGCCGACCACTGTGTCGGCGGACGCATCGATGGCCGTGGCGTTCTGGCCGCGGCCGTTGAACGTGAAGATTCGGCGCGTCACCGGCTCGAATAGGATTGCGTCCGGGTTTGCGCCGGTCACGCGAACGGTCTTCTGCGGTGTCAGTGTCCTAACGTCGAAGATAGCGGCAGTCGTGTCGCGGCCGTTGCTGGTGTACGCACGCTGCGTCGCGGGGTCGATCGCGACACCGTGAACACCGCTGGTGCCTTTGACCTCCCCGACAAGAGCGCTGGTCTTCAGGTCCACCACTTGCACGCGGGTTCCGCGCGCGATGAAGAGCCGATTGCTGGCAGTGTCGATGGTGATGTAATCCCAACCACCATCTCCAGTAATGGGGATGTGGCGGATCACGTGGTAGCCGGACGACGGCGTCTGTGCGGCTAGAGGCGCTGCTGCTGGAGCAGCGAGCAAGGCAACGCCGCACAGCATGGAGGCGAACGAGAGCGAGCGGAATGTCACGGGTGTCTCTGAGGTGGCGTGAATGGTTGATCAATTTTACAACATCAAGCTGTCGCCTGGATGACAGCCCGATGTTGTAAGTGATTCTCCGCCCCACCGTAGCTCACGCAGGGACTGCCACCTACATTGCGCGAGTCGCCCTACGCGATGCGACGTCGAAACGATCCTGCATGCGCGGATCCTTCGCTGTCGCCCCTAGCTCACGCTTGGGAACCGAACCGATACCGTGGTACCCACGCCTGGTTCGGACTCTATAGCAATGCGCGCCCCGTGCGCATCCGCGATCCACTGTGCGATGGACAGCCCGAGGCCAGCGCCGGAAAGTCCCTCCCCGCGTGAGCGCGCGGTGTCGCCGCGATAGAAGCGCTCGAAGACGTGTGCGAGCTGGTCCTGAGAGATTCCGACGCCGGTATCGCTGATGCTCAATACTGCGCCGTCGGCGGTCTGGTTCACCGACAGATCCACACTCCCGCCCGCGGGAGTGAACTTGATCGCGTTGTCCAGGATGATCACCACAAGTTGATGCAGCAGCGCGGGATCGGCAGTAACGGGCGCTTCTTCGAAGCCGGCGATCCTCAGCGTCACACCGGCGCGCTCGGCCAGAGGCTGCGCCGCGCTCACCGCATCGGATGCAACGTCGTCCAGGTACACGCTTTCACGCGCTACCGGGCGTGCGCCGGCATCGGAGCGGGCGAGCAGCAGCAGGTTCTCCACGATATTGCCCAGGCGCACAGCCTCGTGCTCGATGGCGACGAGGGTATCGCGGTTGTCGCCCGGATGGGCGTCGCGTGCGAGCGCGACCTCGGCGCGGCTTCGCAGAACCGTGATCGGAGTGCGCAGCTCGTGTGCAGCATCACCCATGAAGCGGCGCATCGAATCCAGCGTGCGTGCGACGGGCTCGACAGATTTGCGCGTGAGAAAGGATCCGACCACAGCGAACAGCACCAGCGCGGTGAGTGCGGCGCCGCCAAAGCTGAGGATCAGCGTTGAGTACTGATCCTCCAGCTCCACGCGATCAGCGACAGCCGCGGCGACGTATGTGTTGCCCGCGCGCGAGGTGAACCGTTCGACGAAGGCCCGAAGCGTCCGATCGGGGATGGTCTCACGCTCCGTAAACACGGCGGAATCTCGTAGCGCGGCGAGCGCGGCCGCC
This sequence comes from Gemmatimonadales bacterium, assembly GCA_038232435.1. Taxonomy (GTDB): domain Bacteria; phylum Gemmatimonadota; class Gemmatimonadetes; order Gemmatimonadales; family Gemmatimonadaceae; genus Fen-1247. The sequence goes on from JBBSHV010000008.1 coordinate 16,269, forward strand.
CGAAGCCATTCGGGCGCGCGGCTCGGAACGAGCGCATCGCCACGCATGTCAAAGAGGAACAGGTCCCGGTCAGGAACGCGCAGCTCCGCGACAGCGTCCACAACCTGCCCGCGTGCGGTGGCACGTTCCTGCTCGCGTATGTCGGTCGCCCGCGCCACGGTTGCGGCGGCGCCTCGTAGCGAATCGTCCAGATGTTCCGCGATCTGGTGTCGAACAGCCAGGAAGAGACCGGCCCCCAGGACGACGACGATGGCGCCGAGGGTGAGCGCGTACCAGGCGGTGAGCCGCCTGCGTAACCTGGCGATCTCATCGATCACGCGCCAAACCGATAACCGGCTCCGCGCAACGTGTGGATCAGACGCGGCTCGAAGGTATCGTCGATCTTGTGGCGAAGCCGGCAGATCAACACCTCGAGAACGTTGGTGAACGGGTCGTGGTTGTCATCCCATACGTGCGCGGTGATGGCCGAACGCGTTACCACCTCGCCGGGGTGCTGAACCAGGAACTCCAGGAGCGAGAACTCCTTGGCGGTAAGCGCGATCGGGATCCCCGCTCGAGTGACATCCCGGGTCGCGAGATCCACGTGTAGATCGGCGATGTCGTATTTCTCCGGGGCGATGGCGGGGCGGCGGCGCGCAAGCGCGCGAATCCGCGCGACCAGCTCGGTAAAGGCAAAAGGCTTGGTGAGATAGTCGTCGGCTCCGGATTCGAGCCCGCGCACCCTGTCTTCCACGGCATCGCGGGCGGTGAGCATGAGAATCGGAGTGGGAAGTCCGCGCTCCCTGAGCGTGCCGCAGAGGGCGAAGCCCGTGCCGCCGGGAAGGAGTACATCCAGCACGATCACATCGTACGAGCCGAGCATTGCCCGCTCGCGTCCGTCTCCAAAAGTGCTCGCGGTGGAGACCTCGATGTGCTGCTGGCGCAATCCGTCCACAACGACGGCCGCTAGCTCGGGGTCGTCTTCAATGAGGAGAACGCGCACGGCGATTTGGTGGGTGACATGGTGTGACGTGGGGTGCCATTATGTGCGACCGTCGCGGGTGGGCGCGGTTTCCCATATACTATAACGTCCGCGGCCGCTCCAGGCGCAGATGATGCGATGCCGGTCCGGCCCGTTCAAAGTAAATCTGTCGCGAATCTCCGCTTTCGTCATACTCTTCCATCACGTTTCCGTTACCGTCATGACCACATCAGCAGATATCCGCCAGGACGCTCGCCCGCCGCTCACCATTCTTACAGAAGACGAGATCATGTTCCGCGATGCCGTTGCGGAGTTCGCCGCCGCGGAGGTCGCGCCGCGCGTCAAGGCGATGGAGCGAGCGGGGAAGATCGACCCAGATATCATCCCCATGTACTTCGAGCTTGGGCTGATGGGAATCGAGGTGGACGAGCGGTACGGTGGCGCCGGCGGCTCGCTCATGATGATGACGCTGGCCGTCGAAGAGCTATCCAAGGTTGACGCGTCCGCCGCGATTGTATGCGACGTGCAGAACACGCTTGTGAACTATCCGATCTCGCGTTACGGTAGCGATGCGCAGAAGGAAAAATATCTCCCGATGCTGACCGGTGGCACGGTCGGATCATACGCGTTGTCTGAGGCCGGATCGGGGTCGGATGCGTTTGCCTTAGCGACGAGAGCGGAGAAGCGCGGCGACGGTTACGTGCTGAACGGACGCAAACTCTGGATCACCAACGGCGCCGAAGCCGGCATCTTCGTCGTCTTCGCCACGGTCGATCCCACGGCCGGCTACAGGGGGATCACGGCGTTCATCATCGAGCGCGACTTTCCGGGTTTCGCTGTCGGCAAGAAAGAGGATAAGCTTGGCATCCGCGCCTCGTCCACGGTCGAGCTGCTGCTGGATAACTGCGAGGTGCCCGCGGAAAACGTGCTCGGTCCCGTGGGCCAGGGTTACAAGATCGCGATCGAGACGTTGAACGAAGGGCGCATCGGAATCGGTGCGCAGATGATAGGTGTGGCGCAGGGCGCGCTCAATGCCGCGACAGCGTATCTCAAGGAACGGAAGCAGTTCGGCAAGGCGTTGTCGGAGATGCAGGGCATTCAGTTCCAGGTGGCGCAGGCCGCGACGGAGCTGGAAGCGGCGCGGCTCATGGTGTACAACGCCACTCGCCTCAAGGATGCCGGGCACGACATCGCACTCGAGGGCGCGATGGGCAAGCTGTATTCCTCCCAGGTCTGCGGACGCGTGACGTCGCTGTGCGTTGAGCTGTTCGGCGGATACGGCTACACCACTGACTATCCGGTGGAGAAGTTCTTCCGCGACGCAAAGATCGGAACCATCTACGAGGGCACCTCGAACATGCAGTTGCAGACCATAGCAAAGGCAGTGCTGCGTTGATTGCGCGCTCAGCGTGCCGCTGTGTCGCACCGGGACCAGGGAGTAGCGATAGATTATCGGACTATGCTCACACCTGAATCTGTCACCTTTCTAAAGCAGTTACTCGACTCCCCAGGACCTTCCGGATTCGAGGCGGCACCGGCCAAAAAGTGGCGCGCCGAAGCGTCAAAGTTCGCAACCGTTACGGCCGATGTTGCGGGCAACTCCATCGCGGTGGTCGACCCGAGTGGGTCGCCCACGATAATGTTGGCGGGTCACATCGACGAGATCGGCGTCATCGTCACATACATCGACGACGACGGCTTCGTCTACTTCGGGCCGATCGGCGGGTGGGACCCGCAGGTGCTGGTGGCGCAGCGCATCCGCTTCGCCGGGCGGGAGGGCGACGTGTACGGTGTGGTTGGTAAGCTTCCGATCCATCTCATTCGGCCCGAGGATCGAGACAAGGCGGTCAAGCTGCGAGACCTGTGGATCGATATAGGTGCCAGGGACAAGAAGGAAGCAGAATCGATGTTGTCCGTAGGCGATCCGGGCGTAATCGACGCGCGCGCGATCGAGATGCCGAACGGTCGCATGGTGTCGCGCTCGATCGACAATCGCATCGGCGCGTTCACGGTGCTGGAAGCGCTGCGGCGGTATTCCGAACAGCCCGGCTCCGCTCGCGTCGTGGCTGTTGCAACTTCGCAGGAAGAGATCGCGTACCACGGCGGCGGGGCGCTGGTGGGAGCGTCATCGCTGTCACCGCAGATGGCAATCGTGGTGGATGTGACCTTTGCCACCGATCACCCGGGTATCGAGAAGAAGGAGCACGGCGAGGCGAAGATGGGCGGTGGCCCGGTGCTCACGCGCGGCGCAATCATATCGCCAGTGGTATTCCGTCTGTTGAGAGATGCGGCGGAGCACAAGGCGATCCCGTTCTCGGTGCACGCAGCCGGTCGCGACACTGGAACCGACGCGGACGCCATTCACGTCGCGCGCGAGGGAGTGGCCACAGGGTTGCTATCAATCCCCAATCGCTACATGCACTCGCCCAACGAGATGATTTCGCTGGAAGACGTGGACAACGCCGCGGAACTGATCGCCGAGGCGTGTCGGGCGGTGACATCGGAGACGGATTTTACGGCACGGTAGGGGGGCTCGTTGGTGGGCCAAACAGTCGCCCATCCCAGATCACATCAAACGGCTCAAGAACCCGGATGCGCGTGGCATCGGGATGGGCAAGGTTGATCACGTAGTTCCACTCCGCGGGCTGGCCAGGGATTGAAGGCACGCGAAGCACGCTCGTTCGTGCTTCTCCGACCCAAGCGTCCCCGAAGCGACGCGCAACGATCGAGTCACTCGTGTTCCATCTCGGGTGCCGAGCCGGGTCGAATCGCTCCGTCGCCAAGTCATCTGGAACCACGATTACCGCAGCGTGGTGCGGCCCGGGCAGCTCTAATCGTCCAGCGTGCACAAGCTTTTCTAGTATCGCCGTGGCGTAGTGTTCCGACGCGTATATCAATGCCCGCCCTGCCGATGACCACCGACCACCGTGCAACATGCTTCCGGTTGCATCGTAGATCGGATGTCGCTTCTTGGTGACGCGATACACGAACGGCACGGCCGCGGAAATCCTGTGCGCTTTGCGGGTGGTGAGTCTCTTCTAGACGGGAAGGCTGTACTCGAGTTTCCAGAGGAGATCCTCAACGCGGCGGGCGCCGAGGTCGGTCGCCGCCAACTCGATCGGCGACCGACCGTCAAGCATAGGGTGTGGAGTCGTCAGGAATCGCTGAGCTGCTCCCCTGGACTCCCATACCCATCCTGCCAACGCGGTCAGCCGCGCCGCGCGTTCGAGGCGCTCACTCTCTTCCGGGCTGAGCACGCCGCTCTGTTCCCGCCGTTGCGCCGTACTCCGCGGAAGAATCATCGTTTCAACACCGCGGCGCTGTGCTTCCGGGTAGTGGCTGGCCAACGCGCGGAGGCTGCCGTACGGCAATCCTGTGCTCATGAGCTGACTGAGCTCCGCCACCGTACGTACTTGCATACGGAGGACTCTGCTGCCGCCCAGAGCTGCAGCTACGGCTTCGACGTCAGGATACGAGATCATCGTTTGGTTGATTGCCCAGATGGGTATAAATATAGCCCATCTGGGCCAACCGTCAAGGCAAGTTGTTGCTGGCCGTAAGCGGCAGGCACAATGTAAAAGTGCTCCCCTCGCCCATGCTGCTTTCGACAGCCAGATCGCCGCCCAGGAGCTGGGCCAGGCGGCGGGACAGTTTGAGACCGAGACCGCTGCCACCCACGCGCCGGGTTCTGGTCTGTTCCACCTGCCAGAATGCCTCGAATATGTTTCCCAGGTTTGCCGGCTCGATCCCCATTCCGGTGTCCCGAACCGCGAACTTGGCTTTGTCGTCCTGGACGAAAGCCGTAAGAGTGATCTCTCCGCGGTCCGTGAACTTGACGGCGTTGCCCACGAGGTTGACCAGGATCTGCAGCGCCTTTCCTGGGTCAGTCGCCACGACGAACGGCTGTTCGGGCGGATGAATTACCAGGGCCAGCTGCTTCTCCATGGCGAGCGGTAGAGTCAGCGCGGTCACCTGATCCAGCAGTGAGTCGCTGCTGACGTTATCCCAGCGGATTATCTCCTGATCCGCGTCCATTCGGGCGAGTGTCAGCACCTCCTCGATCAGCGACAGCAGGTGTCGTGCGCTGGTATTAATTCGAGTGAGGTGGCGGTGCTGCTCATCGAGAATCGGGCCCCAGATCCCTTCATCCAGCAGGCTGGCGTAGCCTATGATCGCGTTGAGCGGGGTGCGCAGCTCGTGGCTCATAGTGGCCAGAAAAGCCGACTTGGCTTCGTTGGCCGCCTCGGCTCGTTGCGTGAGATCCTGCTCCCTGAGGGCGGCGATGACGAGGCGCTGATTCACCTCGAGGACCTGCGTGTCCATTTCGATGCGCCGCTCCTGGTCCAGCCGCTTGTCGGACGCGTTTTGGATGTTGATGACGAGGTGCTTCTCTCCGTGGGCTGGAGAACCCGCGCCGATGGTCCACGCGGTGAGCGCAAGCCGGTCACTGTCGGATGCAACGCTCCCGTCCGCACGCGGGACGACGACGTACATCTCACGGCTTGGCTCATCGCTTTGCTGCAGGTCGCGCAACCGTGGCAGAAATGCGCCGAGGGTTGGGAATGCTTCGGCGAATGGCCGGTCGATCACCAGCTGGCTTTCCGTGCCGGTGAGCCTGCGAAATGCCGGATTGACGTAGCTCACGATACCGGCATCACCGGTGACCAACGCTACTCCGAACGGCGCCGGGTCCGCGAACTCGCCTATGAATTCCGACGGCGCGCGCGATGCTTCCGACAACGTCGCGTCTGCTGCCGCGAGATTGCCCGGCGTCACATCGATGTCATAGCCCGGCTCGGCCGCTAAATCGGCTACTGAATCAGAATGGCTGCGTACGGTGTCCTCCTTCGCCATGCCACTTGCTCCTCTTACCTCATGGGCGAACGGCGTGGTGGGCGTCCGACCCGCAGTGCTACCATTCTGCTACCATTGTGCTACCGCAATGACCGGGTTGCCGCGCGATAGGTCATCTGACCGCTGAGCTCGATTGCACTGACGTAATGCGCGCCGGTGAGTCGATCCAGCGCATCTCCTACCTCTTCAAGTGTCAGGCCAGACGCGTCAGCGACAGCTTCCGGCGAGCTTTCGCCGAGCCGCAGCAATGCCTCCAGGGTTGCGGACTCCGCCGATGTCAGCTCCACCGCCTACGATGGAGTGCTCAGCTCTGAGCGGGGTTCCGGCACACCGGTGATGATTCCCCGATACCCCGTGAGTGCCTCGCGTATCTCCACGCCGTGAGAGGTAACCTCGCTGATTCGGAGCTCCTTGCTGTGCTCGCTGCCGCGCATCTTGATGACCCCCAACACCGTCCGTAGGCTCCCCTCCAGCTCGATGTAGCGGATTGCCACGATGTCGTCCGCCAGGAAAGAGATGTTATACGGCGAGAAGCGCAGATAATCGATTCCCTCCGATGTCTCCAACGTGGACAGCACCGTGATGTTGAGCGAGGTGAGCGACTGGATGAGGCGATAGAACGACTCCCGGAAGTCCTCCCGGAAATTCGGGGCCAGTGCGATCTCGAACCCGGTCAGCGAATCGATGACGACACGCGACGCATTGATCGTCTTGACGCGTTGCTCCAATTCCCGCAGCGTCTGGTCCACCGATAGATCCAGCGGGCGCAGGTACATGATGTCGAGCTTGCCCCGATCGATCATGTCCCGAATGTCGGAGCCGAGGCTCTGGGCCCGGGCGATGTATGTCTCCGGGTGCTCCTCGAAGATAGCGATCACGGCGCACTCGTCTTGCTCCACGCCAGCCGCAATGAATTGGGTGCCGATTACGGTCTTTCCCGCTCCCGTCGGTCCGCTGATGAGGACGGAATCGCCTGCGGGGATACCGCCGCCCATCATCCTGTCCAGCTCGGCCACTCCGGTGGAGAGCCGTTTGGACAGGTTCCTACGCTTGCCAAAGTCGGCCCGTTCCGGCTGGCGTGGGTACACCTGCACGCCCGCGCTGGTGATCTGCATGGTGTGCATGCCGGGGACTGGAGCCTGACCGCGAACCTTGGTCACGCGCAGCTTGCGCACTGTAGAGTTCCGTTCGGATTCGTTGGACAGCCACAGCACGCTGTCGGCTACAGTGCGGAAGGAGTCTACGACGACCATGCCGGGGTTTGACTTCTCTACCTCGCTGGTGATGCGCTCCAGCACCCCGTTGAGATCGCGCTGGAGCACCTCCTCGCTCAGGTCCATGAAGTGGATGTCCTTCCCTACGCGCGACAGGTCGAAGAAGTCGAACTGCTGCTGGTAGCGCAGCATCTTGAGCGGAGGTTCGCCGAGCACGGTGAAGTGCAGCGCGGGGCGCTCGGGGGTGGCATTAGCGAACATGATCTGCTCGGCCATCGTCGTCTTGCCGGTCCCGGGTGCACCGGCAATCATATTGAAGGAATACTCCGGTATGCCGCCGCCAAGGACCTCATCCAGACCAGGAACTCCGCTGGGTAGCTTTTTAATGACTACCCGTTGATGCTCGCTCACTCAGCCACCCTCTCCTTATTAACGCGTAACTCGCCTCGCCGCGTGTCCGGCCATATCTGTTCCACGAGGTGTACGGCCATTTCTTCGCCCAGCAGGCGCGATAGCAGCGCAATGAGGGAAGCGATGATTGCCACGAGCCCATCCATCAAGGCAGTAGCATCTTCGATGTGAACCGTCTGATCTATGAAACCACGGGTGGGACCATTATCCCGCGGTGCTCGCAGTACCAACGCAACGATTGGGTGCTTGGGTTTGGTTCGGTTCAGCGCGCGTGCGAGCAGGGCGTCGAACCCTTCCGCCCCAAACCAGCGGGACAGGTGATCGCACATCTTCCGCAGCACCCTGTCGCCGGCGCTGAGAGCCTCTGACGCATCGAAGCACTCCAATCCGTCATCTTTTTCACGCCCCTCGGACGCCAGCACCTGACGCGCAAGCTCGCGCTCGCGGTGCGAGACGTCGGTCATGAAAGGTCCAGGCTCATTGCGGTTCGCAAATTGCACTCGCCACCGCCGGAAAGCGATACCTGAGCGGAAAGGATAGCCGTCTTCGGTCGATCCGGCGCGCGTGGTGCATGCGCACACTTAGATTTCTGCCGTGCCGCAACAAGCTATCCCGGAACCGCGTGAGTCGGGCTTTACCAGTACCACGCCGGTCCCGCTGTACTGGGTTCGATACGGCGATCTCGACCGCCCGACGCTGATTGTCCTGCACGGCGGTCCCGGTGCGGACCATCGCTACCTGCTGCCGCAGATGCTACATCTGGCGGAGCGGTACGATCTCCTACTGTACGATCAGCGCGGCGGCGGCCGATCGCGCGCGACGACCAGCACTCCGGCGACATGGCGCGACCACGTGGCTGATCTCGCGGCCATCTGTCACGAGCACGGGTTCACGAACCCGTCGCTCGTGGGCTATTCCTGGGGCGCGATGCTGGCGATGCTGTACGCCATCGAGTCGCTGGACTATTCGACCTTGCCGCGGCCGCACAGACTGGCACTGATCAGTCCCGCACCGGTAACCAGCGAGTACCGGCGAGAGTTCGACGCGAATTTGAGGCGGCGTGGTAACGCTCCCCAAATCGTTGCGGAGCGTGAGGGGCTGATGGCATCAGGACTTCGTGAGCGTGATCCAGAGGCGTATCGGCAGCGCATCTTCGAGCTTGGCGTGGCCGGCTATTTCGCCGATCCCGCTGACGCCCGCGACCTTACCCCGTTTCGCGTCGTTGGACGAGTGCAGCAATCCACATGGGAAAGTCTGGGCGAGTTCGATCTTCGTCCTTCGCTCGAGCGCGTCCGTATGCACTTGCCTGTGCCATCGTGTATCGTGAGCGGACGTGACGATCCGATTCCAACCGCGTCTTCCATTGACGCCGCACGCGCGATGCAGACGGAGATCGTTCTGCTCGATCGGTGCGGCCACGTTCCGTACGTCGAGCGCCCCCTCGAGTTGTGGGAAGCGCTCGACCCGTTTCTTTCGTATACTGATCAGTATACTGACGCCGCCGCTCAACCCCGCGCATGACTGATTTCCGCGCCGAGCATCACTTGGCTACTATCGACGCTGACGGCGACCTATGCGACGTCATCGTGCGCTTTTCGTATGACGGACTGGAGCATATCGGCCGTCTCTGGTTTGCCGGACCGGCGGTGAACGAGAAGCCGATCCCGGACCACGGTGCCATTCCGGGTCGCACCATGGAGGAGGCGATTCAGCTAGCTGAGCGCTTCACGACCGACGACTTGTTGCGGCGCTTCTACCGCGCCCGGGCTGAGAAGCGGAAATATCTGCAACTGCGGCGCGCGACTGAGCAGTTCCTGGACGAGGTCAAGTATCTCAATCGGGTCACCCTCTCGATCAAGGGAGGGATGCTGGATGAGGAAGGTGCCAAGCAGGAAGTCGAGCTCATCAAGCGACAGATGCACGAGCTGGTCGATAAGCTCCCGCCGCTGGCGGGCGTGGAGGAGCCGGCCGGGTGAGAGACGGGGCTGGGCGTTCTGGCAACCCTCGACCCAGCCGTTTAAGAGCCCGCGCCCTGGAGATATTCCGCCGCCTGGAGCGCGAGTATCCCGATGTCCGGTGCGAGCTCGACCATACCAGCCCGTTCCAACTGTTGGCGGCCACGATCCTGAGCGCCCAGTGCACCGACAAGCGGGTGAACACGGTCACGCCGACGCTGTTCGGCCGCTACCCTGATCCCGAATCACTCGCGGCTGCGGATCCCGCTGAGCTGGAAGCGTTGATCCGGCCGACCGGCTTCTTTCGCAACAAGACCAAGAGCCTGATCGGGATGGCCTCCGCGCTGGTGGATCGATTTGGCGGGCAGGTGCCGCGCTCGATGGAGGAGCTGGTCACCGTGCCAGGGGCCGGGCGGAAGACGGCCAACGTGGTGCTGGGCACCGCCTTCAATCAGCCCGAAGGAGTGGTCGTCGACACCCATGTTGGCCGGGTGAGCCGCCGGCTCGGACTCGTGAAGGCGGACGATCCGGTTCGGGCGGAACAGGAGCTAATGCGACTGTTTCCGCGCGAGGATTGGACAGCGCTGTCGCATCTGTTGATATTTCACGGACGTCGTGTGTGTGTGGCACGGCGTCCCAGGTGCGCGGAATGCGTGCTGAATGACATTTGCCCATCGAGTGAAGTGTGAAGCGAGCCACGATCGAGACCAACAAGGGAACCATGGTCGCCGAGTTGTATGACGGTGATGCACCGAAAACCGTCGAAAACTTTGAGAAGCTGGCGAACGAAGGTTATTACGATGGTGTGAAGTTCCACCGCGTGATTCCGGACTTCGTCGTGCAGGGTGGCGATCCGCTGTCGAAGGAGCTCCCCGCCGGTCACCCGCGCGTCGGTACCGGTGGCCCTGGCTACATGATCAAGTGCGAGACCGCGGGCAACCCGCGTAAGCACGAGGTGGGCGCCCTGTCCATGGCGCACGCGGGGAAGGACACCGGTGGAAGCCAGTTCTTCGTCGTTCTCAACGAGGGAAACACGCGCCACCTGAACGGCGTGCATACCGTGTTCGGCAAGGTTATCGAAGGGCTGGACGTGATGCGCGAGATCAAGCCCAACGATGGCATGACCAAAGTGCGCGTGGACGGCGGGAACGGCGATAGCGGTAACAACGACAGCATTGATAACGGCTTGAGCAGGAGCGACAACAGCTCGGTCGGGGCATAGCGGCGCATGGCGGAGCTACCCAGGACTTCGACCACGCACGCTCCTCCCCCGCACACGGCCACACACGCGCCCAAGTCGAAGTCGTCCGACTTCGCTTCGGCGCTCACCGGACTGGTGGTGGGCGGATGCGTGTTATTCGCGCTGGTCTTTGGAATCGTGGAGATAACCAACCACATGTACTCGGGCGAATCGACGGGCGTAGCCACGGTCCAGGCGGCACCGTAGACACCGCGGGTGTAGGGCGACCGCCGGTCGCCGCTACATCCGCACTCGAGGCGACCGACATAGTCAGAGCGTTCGGCGCGCGTCGAGCTGTGGACGGCGTGTCGGTGAGGCTCGACCCCGGCGACTGTCTCGCTCTCTTTGGTCCCAACGGAGCCGGAAAGACAACGCTGCTCCGGCTTCTGGGTGGCCTGATCCGGGCCACCTCCGGCACGGCCAGCATCGGCGGTGTAACGCTGCCGGGCGAAGCCGAGGTGCGGGGTAGGGTTGGGCTGATATCGCATCAGACGATGCTGTACGACGCGTTGACGCCGCGGGAGAACGTGGAGTTCGCCGCGCGGATGTATGGTGTGCGCGACGTGCGCGGCGAAGCCGAGCGCGCTCTGGAACGGCTCGGTGCCAGCGGCTACGCCGACAGGGTAGTGAGATCGTTGAGCCGGGGCATGCAGCAGCGTGTGTCGGTGGCACGGGCGGTGGTGCATGGACCGTCGGTGCTACTCGCCGACGAACCGTTTACCGGGCTCGACGCGGCTGGCGCAAGTGCACTGACATCCATGCTGGCGGAGCTGCGTGATGCTGGAGCGGCCATCGTGATCGTGACGCACAATCTTGACGAGGCGTTGGCGCTGTGCACCCAGGCCGCCATCATGCGCCAGGGACGTTTGGTTCGTCATGACGCAGCGCCAGTGCCATCCAGGGGCGAGTACACGGCACTGTACCGCGAGCTGTCCGTGGATGCAGCGTAGCGTGGCGCGCCCTGTTGAGCGCGTTACCGAGCGCGTTACCGAGAGCGTTGTCGAGCGTACCGCGAATCGGACAGAGGACCACGTACTGAATCGCGTCGCGCCGGGGTTGTTCGCTACCGCGCTCACGGTTGCGCGCAAGGACATCGTGATCGAATTACGATCGCGCAGCGTCATACTCTCGGCCCTCTCCTTCACCGTGCTCGGCATCACGATCTTTTTCTTCGCGTGGGATCCGACAGCGGTCGCCTCGGTCGATCTGGCGCCGGGAGTGCTGTGGGTAATCTTCACGTTCTCCGGATTGCTGGGGCTGCACCGCTCGTTTGGCGTTGAGCAACAGACGCGCGCGATCGATGCGCTACTGGCGGCGCCGGTGGACCGTGAGGGGATTTATCTCGGGAAGATGCTCGCGAATCTCATCTTCGTCCTGTTGATCCAGGTGGTCGCGTTGCCGGCAGTTGCGTTGCTGTACAACGTACCGACTGGTGCCTATATCGCGTCGCTCGCGGGGATAATGCTGCTCGCGTCGTTGGGTCTCGTATCGGTGGGTACGCTATTCTCCGCGATGGCGGTCAATACCCGGCTGGCGGAGTTACTCTTGCCTCTGCTCGCGCTCCCGTTTTTCGTTCCTGTGATTCTACCGGCCGCGCAAGCCACGGGCCGGCTGATGAGTGGCCGCGCTATTTCAGAGGTAGCCGCGTACATACAACTACTGGCAGCATTCGACATCGTATTCCTGATCGTGTGCACGCTCGCCTATCCATACACGTTGGAAGATTGAAGCTGAACAATGAAAGATGAAACTGTCTAAGCTGGGTTTCGTTGCCGTACTCGCGGTGGTCGCTGTGTACATACGCGTGATCTACTTCACACCGATGGACGCGCTCCAGGGCGCGGCACAGAAGATTCTGTACCTGCATGCGCCATCGGCCTGGGTGGCGTTCCTCGCGTTCGGGCTCGTCGCGGTCACGAGTGCGCTGTACCTGTGGCTCAAGGATCCCACGCTCGACCGCGTGGCCGCCAGCTCAGCGGAGGTAGGCCTCGTGTTCACGACGATGTTCCTGACGACCGGGCCACTCTGGGCCAGACCGATCTGGGGTACATTCTGGACCTGGGACGCACGACTGACGCTGTCACTGTTCCTGTGGTTCATCTATGCGGGCTACATAATCCTGCGCGGCGCGATTGATGACAGGGAAATGCGTGCACGATACTCGGCGGTGCTCGGAATCATGGGCGCGATACTCGTCCCTTTCATACATCTCAGCGTGTACATGTTCAGGACGCTGCACCCGATGCCAGTGCTGTTGAAGCCGAGCGCGCCTTCCATGCCGCCGGAAATGACCACGACGCTGGTATCGTCATTTGTAGCCTTCACTCTGTTGTACGTGTGGCTGCTGCGCGAGCGATATCAATTGGCGGTCGAGCACGACTTACGAGAGGAAACGCTCCGATGACAGTTCCGGACACGGCGTACTGGTATCACCTCGCGTATGGGGTGTCGGTCGTTTTATATGGCGGGTATATCGCGAGCATATGGTGGAGGAGACGATGAGCACACCGCAGGGAATTGTTTATCTGGTGGGAGCTGGTCCGGGCGCGCCGGAGCTTCTGACAATTCGGGGCCGCGATCTCCTCGCCGCCGCGGACGTTGTGATCTATAACCGGCGTGCCCATCGCAAACTGCTTCCACCAAAGGAGAGCGGTGGTCCGCTGCGCTACTACGCCGGTGCGCATGGTGAAATGAAGGCGCCAAGTCCCGCCGAAATTCAACAACTGCTGGTTGGTCTCGCCCGCGATGGCAAGCGCGTGGTGTATCTAACGGACGGTGATCCATTTGTCTTCGGTCGGGGCAGTGACGTTGCGCAGGCGCTGCATGATGCAGACGTCGACTTCGAGATCGTTCCGGGAATAACTTCTGGAAGCGCCGCATCCACGTACGCTGGAATACCGCTCATGTCCCGAACGCTTGCCGCTTCGGCCATCTTTGCGGATGCGCGCATGCCGTCGCGCGGTGGCGCCGTGATTGATTGGAGCGCGATCGCCCGGGTCGGCGGCACGGTGGTGGTGCGTAACGCGCAGCGCGCGCTCCCGGAGATCGTGGCCGGCTTCGCGGCGGCGGATGTGCCCGGCGAGATTCCGGCAGCCGCGATCGGCAACATGGGGCGCGCGTCGCAACGCGTGATCGTCGGGACACTGGCTGGCATCGGCGCCGACATCGCGCGCGCGTCGCTCGGCGGCACGATCACGCTCGTGATTGGTTGGACGGTGCTGCTGCGCGACGAGCTCACGTGGTTCGACGTGCGCCCGCTCTTTGGTAAGCGAGTGATCTATGCGCAGTCGCGATACGGCGCGACGACTGTGGCCGAACGGCTGCGTGAGCTGGGCGCAACGGTGATGGAGCTGCCGCAGGGCGGCGTAGCGCGACTTGATCTCACCGCCCTGCGCGAAGAGATCGAGCGCATTAGGGAATACGAGTGGATCGTCTTCTCGAGTCCGGACGCTGTCGCCACATTCTGGGAGCTGCTGGTCTCGTCCGGGCGCGATACCAGAATGCTGGCCAACGCAAAAATCGCGGCGATCGGGCCCGCGACTGCGGGCGTGCTGCTGGATCACGGCGTTACTGTGGATCTGGTGCAGAACCGATTCGAGGGACAGGCACTGATCGATGTTCTGTCGGAGAGGTCGGACGTACCCGGCGCACAGCTTCTTTACGTTGCTGGCGACGAGGACGCGGAGTCGTTTGGGCGCGATCTGGAGCAAGCTGGCGCGGCTGTTACCGCGCTGGCGGTATATCGCCGCGTAGCGCCCGGCAAGCGTGGTGACGCGCTGCGCCGCGCGCTGGACGCGGGGCGCGTTGATCTGGTGGTGGCGATGTCGCCGGATGCGGCGGCCGACTATCTGACACTGTCCGGCGAAGAGTTAGCCATCCGCGTTCCTGCCGCGGTGCACGACGCCGCCACCGCCGCGGTGCTGAGCGAGAGTGGCGTGCCCGTGGTGACGGAGCCGGCAGAGCCTGCTAGTGTTGATGCGATGGTGACCGCCGTCCGGTTGAGGTTGGTGCGGCGGTAGCGATTTGTTGGGGCTGGGAGAATCCTGTCGGACGTCGTACAACTCTCGGGGTGACGCCGCGCACGCGCGCCCTTGCGGGTGGATTTCAGGCGGCTGTTATCTTTCGCGCATGATTCACCCCTGGCATGACCTATCACCCGGCAGCGCGCCGCCGGAGCACATTACCGCGGTCGTCGAAATCCCTACCGGGAGCCGCAACAAGTATGAGCTGGACAAGGAGACGGGGCTGTTCCGTCTCGACCGCGTTCTCTATTCCGCCGTGTCATATCCCGGCGAGTATGGTCTGATTCCGCGTACTCTGCATGAGGACGGCGATCCGCTAGACGTGCTGGTCCGGGTTGAGGAAGCGACGTTTACCGGGTGCCAGATTGAGGTGCGCCCCATCGGCGTGCTGAAGATGCTCGATCTGGGCGACCCGGACGACAAGATCTTCGGCGTGCCTTGGCATGACCCCCGATACGAGGAATACTACGACATCGATGCTTTCCCGCAGCACTATCTCAGGGAGATCGAGCACTTCTTCCAGATTTACAAGGATCTGGAAGGGCGTCGAGTCGAGATCATTGGATGGGAAGGGAGTGATTCCGCCAAGGAGGTCATTCAGCACTCTATTGCGCGGTACGACGCCAAGTACATGCGCGTCGGGCCGTGATGCTAGCAGTGATGTTAGCTGTCACGTTAACCATCACATTACGGCGCCGGCGCTGGAAGCCCGAACAGATCCTCCATCCGCGTGGTCCTGATCACTTTCAGCGTTGTCTCCTGGACCGACCGCGCCTGGCCGGTGCTGCCTTGCTCCGCCAGCGCGCCGCTGAGATTCAGCCCAAGAAGAGCGTAGTCCAGCGGGGTGACGAGTGAAGCGCGATCCACCCAGTCACCTCGCCGGATGATTGCCGCCGGTCCAAGATAGATGTTCCAGAGCGCCAGACTGCGAGGCACATTCAACGCCGCGCCGGTGGAATCGCCAACGGGAATGGGCGACATGCGTTCTAATAGTCCCTGGCGTATGATGTAGCGCTCTAATCCTAACCGCTGCACGTACGGACTCCCGGGAGAGAAGTAGATCGGGCGCTCCGGTAGTGCATCGGTTAACAGTCTCAGCACAAATATTTCGGGTCGCGTGATGTAGCCCGGAGCCAGACGTCCCTCGATCGCACCGCTGCGGAAGAGCTGCGGGCCGGACAGCTCCATGTAATCGGGAATGGAGTCCGCCTGTGTCGTCGTCATCTGGAACACAGGGTGCGTCGGCATTGGCCAGCTCTTCCCACGGTACAAAGCCGGACCGTGTTGGCTGTCATACGGAACGACGGGACTGCGAATGAGCTGACGCACAAACCAGTCGGTGCCGAGGTACTCTCCGATGACCACAGTGACATCCCGTCGCACACCCTCGACTTCCTGTGCGTACCAGAGCGGAAATGTGTCATTGTCGCCGTTGGTGAGCACGACTCCATACGGCTCGGCCGAATTGAGCAGATCGATTGCCCAGGCGCGCGCTGTTGTGTCATTGTGGCGCGAGGCTGCTTGCCAGTTGCCAACGAGTGGAACGAGGCCGAGCGCCGCGAGCGCGGCCGCATATCGCGACTTCGCCCACAATCCCGCGATGCCGATGGCGACCCACACGCTCCAGGCGCTAAAGCTCCAGAGAAAGAAATAATCCCGGTCACGAACTTCGCGCGGCACGGCGTCACCCAGCTCCCGCGCCTGCGAGAATCCGTACTTGAAGTTCATGTAGTAGATGAGCAGTAGCGTGAGCGTCAGCATGAACGTCGCCCAGTACCAGAACGTCGGCCGGTCCCATCGCCAGTGTACCACCGCGCCGTACGCACCAAGCGCCAGGACGCCCAACGCGAGCAGCAGCTGCAGACCGGGAACCGCACCGTGCGGATCGCGCAGCCATTGCCACTTGAAGTACAGCCACCACATCCCAACCTGCGCGGGAAATGAAATCTGCCGGTCAGTTACCGCGGGCTTGCCATACTGCTCGCGATTGATGTTGGCCGACAGCCGCTTGTATGTGAGATCGCTGAACGTGCACGACAGCTCGAGATGGGATGCACAACCGGTAGGTGCGCCCTCGTTGATCGCGGGAAATTGCGCTGCGCGGATGGGCTCGTAGATGAACGGAGTGAGCCCGAGCACGAACGCGCCGAGAACGGCGAGCACCAACTTGTAGTTGAGGAACTTGCGCCAGTCGATCGCGATAACCGTGACTACGACCGCGAGTCCGGGCAGCAAGCCGGCTGGATGTACAGCGTAACCAGCGCCCAAGAGAAACGACACCGCGACGAGCCTGGCATCGTTGCGGCGCTGCCCGCGGCCCTGAAGCCATAACACCATCAGCCACGTGCTTGTCGCAAAGATCACGAGCGAGACCGTGTAAACTTTCTCGTTCACCACCGACTGATTCCACACCGTGAACGC
>JBBSHV010000009.1:0-28428 GCA_038232435.1 Gemmatimonadales bacterium
CACCGCCTGAGCTTGTCGCCATGTCGCGAATGTCCGAGACTGATCCTCGGGATGGATCGCGTTGGCCCATCCGTCACCGCGCACTTCGTCGAGTGACTGTCCTGTAAGTTCGCGCCAGAAGGGCATGTCCTCCACCGATCCGTTCGCATCGGTGACCCACACCATGAGCGTCGAGGCTTCGACGAGCGCGCGGTAGCGCTCTTCGCTTCTCCGCAAATTTTCGACCGTGATCGAAAGCGTTTCCAGTGTCGCTGCGGTCCTCGAGGTGGCCAACTCGGCATGAACAACGGCCTCTTGCAATTCCCCATTCGCCTGCTCCAGCTCCTCGGCGAGTGCTTGCGCCTCGTCCGTCTGGTGCTCAAGCTCCGTCGCCTGTTCCTGAAGCTGAAGGGCGAGTTGCTCCGCTTCGGTGGCACGGGCTTCTGACTCGTGACGTGCTTGGGTGAGCGCATGTTCAGCCGCAACACGGTCCGAGATGTCACGCAGAAAACCGGAGAAGAAGCGCTGACCATCAGCAGCGAACTCGCCGAAGGAAATCTCCACCGGGATCTCGGTGCCCGATTTTGTGAGGATTGGCAGCCGGATGTTCTGCCACGGGATGTGTCGAGCGCCAGTCCCCAGGTAGCGTGCAAGGCCGGCGTGGTGCGCGCCGCGCAGCCGCTCCGGCATGAGAAGCGATAGCGGCTGCCCGACCAACTCGTGTGTTGCGTACCCAAACAGACGCTCAACCGCCGGATTGACCGTCAGCACGGTGCTGTTCTCATCGATCGTGATGATGGCATCAGGAGCGCTTTCTGCGAGCACCTGATACAGCTCTCCACTTAGATGGCCAACAGGGTCTAACGATTCAGACGAGCGGGGCACGGTCTCCACAGGGCTCCAACGGCAGAGGATCGCGTTAGTGTCACGCACGAAATTTACCCCGAGACGTGGGTGGAAACGAGGCGCTGTGAGCCAGAATTCGTGCAAAACGGCCCGATGCGTGTGTGCACCGGGCCGTAGAAGTGAAAGCGGTCCTTACGTCACGTGTTAACTCAGCGTGCAGCCACCACTGCCGGAGTTGATCCAGTTCTGCTGGACCAGGAAGTACTTCCCGCCGAGGACCATGTTATACGTGCCGCCGGTTGGAGCAGTGGCGGTCGTGCCCCAAGTCCATGCGCACTTGTCCGCGTTCTCGTAACCGCGGTTGTCATACCAGGCGTTGCCCATCGCATCGGTCGTCGTCTCCTCGATCTCATGCCCGAGGGTGTTCACTTCGGAGTTGGCCGCAACGTCGGTGTTGGGCGACGCGAACTGCGAGGTACAGCCGCTCACGTAATCCTGGTTGCGCGGCATTGCCGCGTACAGCACCGTCTGGTTGCCGTTGACTGTGCCATGCGTATGGTAGGCGCAGTACTGGGAGCCAAAGCCGCCGCCGAGATTGACGCCGGCACCGGTGAAGATCGCATATACGGTGTTCGGGTCGTACACGAGCTTACCGGTGCTGAATCCATTCTGCAGAAGCGTGACCATATCCGCGTCCGTCGGGGCCGCATTCGGCGGGTTATTCCCCACTGCCCAGAAGCCACTGTACGTCACTGTGCCTGGAACGGACGTCTTAGCCGCGTCGTAGTACGTCTTGTTGATGTTGTAATACGCCGATCCACCCAGGCTGCTCAGGAACGAACCGATGAGCGATTCGTCGCCCGCGCCATTGGCCGTGTTGAACCCGCTTGCCGGCGCACCGGCGTAGATCGGTGCGCTGCTCCAGTAGATCGCAACCACTTTAGTCGCACTGGACGCGATCACCGTCCCTCCGTGGAACGAGATGCCGGTGCTGGTCGAGGGACGAGCCGAGTTCGACTTGGCGTAGAATTCCTTGGTGTGGAACACGTGCCGCGTGTTCAGTTCCGGACTCCGCGTGGCGGAGACACTCGGCGCTACTGCATCGGAAGCGGTCCTGGAGTCGGCGCAGCCGCCGAGTGAGAGAGCCGCGACGGACGCGGCGAGCGCGGCATACTTACGGGTCATCCGGTTCTCCTACTGCAAGGTAAAGAGGGCTGATGCGAGCGCACGTGAGAGCACCTGAGCAACGGCACACGGGGCGATGCGTTCGCGGCAAGTTCACCACAGCTTCACAACAAGGTCACGGCCACTGCATAAGCTGAGCCGAGTGGTCCGCCGGTGCTACGGACCAGAATGACTCCACAAACATGTGATACGCTAGCTTATGGCTCCCAGTCTGGCTCCGCAAGGGGACGCCAACGTAGTGCTCGTGCCTTCACCCGAGAACTATCGCGGTGCTTGCCCTCGCAGCATCTCCTGCCGGCGGGCGCGGAACTCGGTGCCCGGCTTCCACGTCGGCCACTCCTGGCCGTTCGCAACATCAAAGCCGACGCGGAACAGCAACTGTGTGTCTTCCACCATGCCGGTGAGATCCCAGTCGGGTTTGACCTCGTCCGACGGTTTGTGATAGTCGTTGGTGATGTACGCCGTCCTCACGCGCTGGCCGTAGTCGGGCGGCTTGTTAACGTAATCGGCACCCGGAAACAGGAACGCCAGTGCGGGAACACCATGCCGAGCCAGCTCGAAGTGGTCTGCGCGGTAAAAGTAGCCCTTTTCCGGTTCCGGATCTGGCTTGACCGACCTCCCGTTCTTTGCGGCCTCGCGCGCGAGTACATCCTCGAGCGTGCTCTGCCCATACCCGATGCTGACGATTGATCGCGTGCGTCCCCACGGGTTCATGATGTCCATGTTGATGTCCGCCAGCGTCCGTTCCAGCGGGTACAGCGGATGCTGCGCGTAGTAGCGTGATCCAAGCAGCCCCTGCTCCTCGGCTGTCACGGCCATGAACAGGATGGTTCTACGCGGGACATTGGGCAGCGCACGAAATGCGCGCGCCGTTGCCAGGACCCATGCCACACCGGACGCGTCGTCCAGCGCGCCATTGTAGATAGAATCACCATTGATCGGGCGACTGATCCCGTACGCATCCCAATGCGCTGTGTACATCACGTACTGATTGCGCACGGCGGAGTCAGAGCCGTCCAGTCGCGCGATCACGTTGCGTGATCGCACCTGTCTCACAGCATTGCGCACATCAAACGTCACCGTGCCACCAAGTGCAACGGGATGAAATGCGCGAGTGCGTGCAGTCCGCTGCAGAGAGTCAAAGTCGTGCCCACCGATAGCGAATAGCTTGCGCGCGACTTCCAGTTGCATCCACCCTTCGACAGGGATGTGCGCCGGACCGCCGGCAACATCGAAGCGCTCGTGCACGTTGGCCTGAACCACGCTCCAGCCGTAGCCAGCGGGCGCGGTTTGGTGGACGATTATTGCCGCGGCAGCCCCCTTTGCAGCGGCAATCTCGTACTTGTATGTCCAGCGGCCGTAGTACGTCATGGCATCGCCGCGGAACACCTTCGGATCCAGCCGGGTGCTGTCGCGCGGATCGGGAATGGGCGGATCGCCGACCAGCATCACGATAGTCTTACCCCGCACATCGACGCCCTTGTAGTCGTCCCAGCCGAACTCCGGAGCGACAACACCGTATCCAACAAAGACGAGCTCGGAGGCACGCACCGAAACGGCGGTATCCGGGCGCATGGACCACGCTACGATGTCCTCCAGCTGGCGCAGCGGAACCGTCTGCCCGCCCACGCTCGCGCTCGCCTGCACCTGTGATGTAGTGCCAACCAGCGGAACGATCTGGACGTAGCTGCCATTCGGGTTGCCCGGCTTGAGCCCGATCTGCCGGAATTGATCGCTAATGTACGCGACCGTCGAATCTTCGCCGCGCGTGCCGGGCGCGCGGCCCTCATATTTGTCCGAGGCGAGTACGCGGATGTCGCGTAACAGATTGTTGGCCGTGATGGTTCTCTCACCACGTCCAGTGGTCGTAAGCAGCACTGAGCGTCCTGGCGCCTGTGGCTGTGCAACGCTAGCAACCAACATGAGAGCAAATGCGCCGAGCTGTAGCTGGCGCGCAATCGGGATAATTGTTGATTTGCTCTTTAATCGACTCACCACGCGATCCCGTAGTCTTCTCCGTGATTGCTCGATCCGCCCCACATCGTGTGATGCTTGGTGTCGAACAGGATTGCGTTGATCGGTCCCGATGTGCGCTCCTCGAACTCGAGCGTGTAGCCCATCTGCCGCAGCGCCTCACGCGTGGATTCCGGAAGCGATGTAGCCACAAGCATCCGTCCCGGCCGCGACTCGTGCGCACCGAAGGACGAGCGCATCTGGTAGCTGTTCATGTTCGGCGCTTCGGTCGCCTGCTGCACGGTCATACCGAACTCGACGACGTTGAGGAAGAACTGCAGCAGATTCTGATCCTGCGAGTCGCCGCCCTGGACCGCAAAGGCGAGAAACGGCGCACCCTCCTTGAGCGCGAGCGTGGGCGTCAGTGTCACACGCGGGCGTTTGCCTGGCTCGATGACGTTGTATGGCCCATCCTTGGCATCCGTGACGAAGCTCTGTGCGCGCTGGCTGAGCCCGATCCCGGTGTGTCCCGCAATCACCCCCGGTACCCACCCGCCGCTCGGTGTCACTGAAACAACCCACCCTTCCTCGTCGGCCGCCTCTATCGAAGTCGTACCGCTGTAGAACGCTTGGGCGAACGCGGAGTCGGCCGCGTTCGAATTGCCTGTGACGAACTCGGATGCACCGGAAGCGCGCTCTGCCGAGCTGCGAGTGGAATCTGCCGGGCGCGTGGGAACACGCTTATCCTGCTGGCCACTCTTGGGCTGCGAGTCGACCCGGACGAAGTCGCTGACCTTCCACTGTGCCAGCAGCGAAGTGAACGGGTTGCTTCCGCCCTGGTACGCGTATGGGTTGCCTGGCTTCACGGTGGAATCGTTTCGCGCCCAGTTGATCTGCGCAAAACGCGCCTTTGCGTAGTCCTTGGACAAAAGTCCGCGCACTGGTTCGTCCGGACGGAAGTACGGATCGCCGTAGTAAAAGTCGCGATCAGCGAAGGCGAGGTTCATCGTCTGGTAGACCGCGTGCAGATATTTGGGCGAGTTGTAGCCCATGCCCTTCACGTCTACGTTTTCGAGAATGTTGAGCGCTTGCAGCATCGCTGGACCTTGCTGCCAGATAGGGAGCTTGTACACTTCGATCCCCTTGTAGCTCGTGTGCAGCGGCTCCTCGATGCGTACCTTGTAGTTGGCGAGATCTTGCAGCGTGAACAGTCCTCCGTCCTCCTGCACGCCGCGCACGAGCTCGCGCGCGATGTCGCCCTTGTAAAAGCGATCGTATGCGGCGTAGATCGCGTCCTTGCGGCTCTTGCCCTGACGCAGTGCCTGTTGCTCCGCATCAACCAGCTTCTGCCACGTCGCGGCGAGATCCTTCTGCACGAATATCTCGCCCGGCTCCGGCGCCTCTCGTGTCGCGCCGCTATGCGGAAGCATGATCGTTGGCGCATACTTCCACTGCTTGATCCAACTCTTGTTGCGCTCAATGGTGTTGGAGAGCTGGGCCTCGATGGGAAACCCGTCGGCCATCTGGATCGCGGGCGCGAGCACATCCTTGAGCGGTAGTCGTCCCCATTCAGCCAACATTGTCAGGAGGCCGCCCACAGTACCGGGCGTGACCGCGGCCAATGGACCGTACTCGGGCGGGTACTTGTATCCCTTGCTGTGATAGAACGCAGCCGTCGCGCCGGTCGGGGCCACACCCAGCGCATCGATGCCGATCACCTTCTTCGTCTGCGGGTTGAAGATGAGCGCCTGCGTTTCCCCGCCGCACGACAGCGTGTCCCACATGGTGCACCCCGCCGCAAGCATCGCGACCGCGGCATCGACGGCGTTGCCGCCCTTCTGGAACGTCATCGCTCCCGCCGTGGCCGAGAGCGGCTTTCCTGTGATGGAGAGCCAGTGACGCGCATGCAACGGTGGCTTCTCACTCTGCGAGCGGCGTGGATCGGCCGTCTGCATCGGCTGTCCGACTCTGGGCGTTGGCTGCTGCGCGTGCAGCGACGCCACGGACAAAACAGACAACATGAGCGGCAAGGCTCCGGTTACGAGCCGCGCAGGTAAGCGGGAGAATAGTCTCACGATGTTGGCTTGCCTCCAGCGAGCCGGTGTACCAGCCGATACAGGAACTCCTGACCGTCGTAGAACGATTTCACCAGCAGCCGCTCGTCCCGCCCGTGAGCGCGCGCATCGCTGGGATCGCCAAAGATTCCGCTCACGCCGTACGTTGGAACACCAGCGGCCCGGAGGAATCGTCCGTCCGTCGCGCCGGTGGACATGACCGGAATCACGGGCACGTTCGCACCGAACATCGAGTGTGTGATGTCAACGACGGGACCCATCAGCTCCGGCGTCAGCGGACTCGGCGCCGCACCCGACTTCTCACGAATCGGCACCGTCTCGGTGATCTTGATTGCGGTATCGTCGAGTACGCTCGCGATCGTCTCGCGTACCTGCTGTGGCGTCTGAGTGGGAACGATGCGGCAGTTCACATTCGCGCTCGCTGTTTGTGGAAGCGCATTGTAAGCGTGGCCGCCTGACAAGCGTGTGGCAACACACGTCGTACGCAACATCGAGTTGTACCGGGGGTCCGTGGATAGAACGGCGCTGGCCGCGGTGTCGTTCTCATTGACCGTGACCGCTCGCATCGCGGTCGCCGTAGCCGGCGTCTCCAGTGCGGCGGTACCGTTGAAGAACGCACGAGACACCTCGTTGAGCTGCACCGGAAACTTGAAGTTCTCCAGTTTCACCAGCCCCTGTGCCAACGCGTAGATAGCATTATCCGGCCTCGGTACCGACGAGTGGCCGCCACGGTTGGTGGCCGTGAGCGTGAAGTTCACCGGTACCTTCTCGGCCGCCTGCACGCTATTGAGGAACGGTTTGCCGTTGCGCAGTGAACCGCCACCACCTTCATTGAGCGCGTACGCGGCGTCGATCAGATCGCGATGCTGTGCTATTAACCATTCGACACCGTTGCTGTCGCCTCCTTCTTCATCGGCGGTAAGCGCGAGGATGATGTCGCGGTCCGGCACCCATCCGGCCTTCTTGTCGCGCAACAAGTTCGCGACGAAGATTGCGTCCATCGCCTTGTCGTCGCTGGTCCCTCTACCGTAGAAGTAGCCGTCGCGCTCCGTCAATACGAACGGGTCGATGGTCCAATCGGAGCGGAGCGCGGCCACGACATCCAGATGCCCCAGCAGAAGCAGCGGTTTCCCGTGGCCGCGACCGGGGTACCGGACAACCAGATTGCCCTTGGTTGGCTTACCCTCCGGCACCAGAACGTGCACGTCGCTCGCGGGAAACCCTGCCGCGCGGAACCTAGCCGCCAGGGCCTCGGCGGCTTTGGTCGTCGAGCCAACCGAATCCACCGTGTTGATCTCGATCAGTTCCTTATAAATCTCACGCGCGAGGCTCTGGTTCGCATTCATGCCACTCTGCGACGCGGGTCGTTGCGCGGGTCGTTGCGCGGGTCGTTGCGCGGGTTGTTGGGCGCTGATCGGGAGAGCTGCAGCAGTTAGGATCACGGCTGTAGCAACTGATGTTGCGGTGCGTCGAGTTGGGAGAGGCATGGCGATGTGTAAGAGGTTGATCACACGAATGCTGGAGGGTGCTTCAGTTGGAAGCCGGTCGCCTGCTGATATGCGTTCGCAAGCGCCAGCAGCTTTCCTTCGCCAAAGAGCGGGCCAAGGAAGGTGAGCGAAACTGGCGTGCCGTCATCGCGGAACCCATTGGGAAGTATCACAGCTGGGTGGCCGGTGAGATTCGTTGCCACGAGTTGCGTCAGGTTCGCCGCGGTTGTCGGAGTCACCACCGCGTCGAAACGGCTCATGAGCGCGTCCCATGCGTGCATCGCGAGCGTACGGGCGCGCATCGCATTCACATAGTCAACCGCCGGTATGAAACGCGCCGTTCGGAACCTGTTGGCCCAATCACCCTCCCCCTGCTGCACCAGTTCCTTATCGCGTCCGGAGCGGGTCAGCTCATCGAACGCCGCGCCAGCTTCTGCCGTCAGCACGATGCGCATCGCGTCGTAGGGCAGGTCGGGAAGGGTAACCGCAACCGGGTTTACACCGAGCCCGCGCAATGCCGCGAGCGCCGCGTCGTCGAAGTTCTTGCTCGCGTGCAGTGTGCGCTTGGGATCTTTCGGGTCGATCTGCGGCAGATCAAACGCAGCCTGCACGTAGCCCACGCGCAACGCGCGCGGGGACACCCCGGCATCCCAGTGATACTCCGCCGCGATCGCGGAGGGGTCCTCGCCATCGGGACCATAAATCGCATCCAGCACCAGCGCGCAGTCCTCGGCGTTACGACACAGCGGCCCCAGCTTATCCATAGTCCACGACAGGGCCATCGCGCCGGAGCGCGGAACACGCCCGAACGTTGGACGCAGTCCAGTCGCCCCGCACCGGGTCGACGGGGAAGAGATGGAGCCGAGCGTCTCGCTTCCGATGGCAAAGCCGACAAGCCCCGCCGCTGTCGCCGCGGCCGGACCGGCCGACGATCCGCTGGACCCCTGGTCCAACTTCCACGGATTGTTGGTCCGGCCACCGAACCAGATATCGCCTTGCGCCAATTCCCCGAGCGTGAGCTTGGCGACCAGTATCGCTCCCGCGGCGTCGAGTCGCTGCACCACTGTCGCGTCATGGTCGACCATCTGGTCCTTGAACGGTCCCGCTCCCCACGTGGTCTTGTAACCCTTCACGGCCAGAAGATCTTTTGCGCCCCACGGAATGCCGTGCAGCGGTCCGCGATACTTGCCGCTCGCAATCTCGGCGTCCGCTGCCGCGGCCTGCTTGAGTGCGCGATCCTCGGTGAGCGTGATCACGCACTTGAGCTGCGGATCGTACTTCTTGAGCCGCGCGAGATACATCTGCGTGAGCTGAGTCGGCGTTACCTTGCGCGTGCGGATCAGCTCGGATAGCTGTACCACCGGCAGGAACGCGAGAGCGTTCAGATTAGCCGGGGCAGGTGGGATTGCAACATGCGATCGCGTGGGCGCGCGCCTCGGCCCGGTCGGCACGGTGCGTCCGGGAAGTACCGGATCAAACACAAATGCCGGCGCGACGGAGTTGTCCAACGGAATCTCGTGCAGCGCCTCGATCTGCGCCTCCTGGTTCTTCAGCGAGTCGAGCATCAGCTCGCGCTCGGCTGCATTGAACTGGACGCCGGCGAGCTGCTCGGCGTCCGCGATCGTCTGCACAGTGATCTCGGCCCCGCTGGACAGCTTGGCCCAGAGTACACCGGGAAACAATGTCGAGCCCACGCCGAACGCGGCACAGGTGGTGAGGAAGGAGCGACGGTCTCTCTCTGGCATCATGGCGAGTGGGGCGGAAGCAGCGTGCGACAGAATCACCTTTCTCGGACGAAAGGTACGCGCCGAACCAGCTAGGCAGAAGGCACGACAAATGCGACAGAGGGCGTCAAACAGTCACTGGAACCGCCAACAACGCCTCTACGGGAGCACCGACATGCTGTGGACTATCGCGATCATACTCTTCGTTCTCTGGATCCTCGGCTTCGCCGTCTTTCACATCGCCGGCGGACTGATTCACCTCCTGCTCGTGATCGCGGTAATCGTCATACTATACCGCCTGTTCACGGGCCGTACCGCCGTCTAGCGAGCGGTCCACCCAGCCCTCCTCCGCCGGCAGCAACAATAGCGGCACAGCTGGCCGCGTGCGCGGTACCGAAGTATGGTCCGTGCGCGCGGCAGCTGCGTGCAGCGATGGGCGAGAGCAACCACCAATCGTGACGTGCTTCGTTTAAGCGTACTGGATCAGTCCCCCATATCCGAGGGGTCCACTGCCTCCGATGCGTTGCACAACACGATCGACCTCGCACGGCTGGCGGATGAGCTTGGGTATTTCCGGTACTGGGTCGCCGAGCACCACGGGACGCCGATGCTGGCGGGGCCCAGTCCCGAGGCGCTCATCGGTCCCATAGCGGCCGCTACATCGCGTATGCGCGTAGGCAGCGGAGGTGTAATGCTTCCGCATTACAGTCCGCTCAAGGTGGCCGAGAACTTCAGCGTGCTCAGCGGCCTGTTCCCAGGCCGTGTCGACCTGGGGATCGGACGCGCGGCAGGCACTGACCCGCTCACAACCTTTGCGCTGCAGCGTGACCGGCGACAGGCAGGACCGGATGATTTTCCTGAGCAACTCGGAGAGTTGTTGGGTTATCTACACGGCCGCCTGCCGGATGATCACCCCTTCGCCCGGCACGCAACGCTGTTGGGGGGCGCGTATACGGCCGAGCCGTGGCTGTTGGGATCATCCGCGCAGAGTGCGGTATGGGCCGCGGAACAAGGGCTGCCGTACGTCTTCGCCGATTTCATCAACTCCGCCGGCGCTGAGATCGCGGCACTGTACCGCAATCGTTTCGTTCCCTCGGACCAGTTGCGGGCACCGTATTTGGTGGTTGCAACGTGGGCGCTTGCCGCGAACACAACCGCCGAGGCCGAGCGCCTGGCGTCGAGCAGCCGTATGGCGATGTCGCTGCTGCGGAGAGGACACTCGATTCCGGTGCCGGCGGTAGAGACGGCGGAGCGTTTCCTGATGGAGCAGGCGACCTCACTCGCCGGCATTGCTCCGCGGCGTCGCACGGTGCTCGGCGATCCAGCCACGGTGCACCGTGGTATAGAGGCGGTCGTGAGCGAATACAACGCGGACGAGGTGATGGTCGTAACCATCACCCATGATCACGCGGCACGGCGGCGTTCGTACGAGTTGATAGCTCGTGCGTTCGAGCTCGGATCCATACGCGATCGGAAATCGCCGTAGCCGTTTACAACAACTTCTGACTGCTACTCGTAGCGCAGCGCCTCGATCGGGTTGAGTGTCGCCGCGCGCCGCGCCGGCCACACGCCGAAGATCACGCCCACCACGGCGGAGAAGGCGAAGGCGAGCACAACCGCGCTCCACGAAATCGATGCGTTCCAATGAGCGACGCGGGTCATGATCATTGCCCCGCCGCCGCCAACTATGATGCCGCCGATTCCACCGAGCATGCACAGCACCACTGCCTCGATCAGGAACTGAAGCAGGATGTTGATGCGCGTTGCGCCGAGTGCCTTACGCACGCCGATCTCACGCGTGCGCTCGGTCACGGAAACCAGCATGATATTCATGATGCCGATTCCGCCCACCACCAGGCTCACCGCCGCGATTCCAGCCAGCAGGTAAGTAAATGTCTGCGTAGTCTCGCCCAGCGTATTGAGGAAATCAGACTGGCTGCGGATGTTGAAATCATCCTCCTGCCCGGGCCGGAGCCGGTGCTGCCGGCGGAGAATTGTCTCCGCTTCGGCCATCGTCGCGGTGACCTCCGAGTCACTGGGCGCCAGTACGTTGATCTGGCGTAGCCGATCCGCCCCGATGATGCGATACCGCGCAGTTGTGAGCGGAATCAGCACCTGATCGTCCGGGTTGCCGAACGTGGCGCCTTGGCCTTTCGGCGCCAGCGTCCCAATTACCGTGAACTGTATTCCCTGAACGCGAATCGGTTGACCGATGAGTGATGCGGGATCGGTGACGCCCAGATTCTGGGCCACTGCGTCACCGATCACCGCCACCAATCGACTCGCCTTATCCTCCTGCTGGGTGAACATGCGACCAGCCCCCATCTCGTACTTGCGCACTTCCGGGTAGTTGGCGGTCGTGCCTATAATGGATGTATTGGCGTTCTTGCTCAAGTACTGAACCTGTGCGTTCTTGCTCATCTCAGGCTCTACCTGAGTGATGTAGCTCCCGTGCGTTTCGAGTGCCGCCGCGTCTTCCATCTTCAGCAGTGCGCGATCAGTACCCGACGCGACACCACGCCCGAATATCTGGCCCGGGCTGATCGAGATGAGCGTCGTACCGAGCGCGGAGATACGTTGGTTCACCGACTCCTGCGCACCGCGCCCAATGGCCACCATCGCGATGACCGCCGCGACGCCAATCACCACGCCCAGCATTGTGAGCATGGAGCGCAGCTTGTTGGCGCGCAACGCAGTGAGTGCGATACCGATCGTTTCGCCGACCGGGAGCATTATGGCCGCCGTCCGCCTCCAGCCCCACCACAGCCACGCGCCCCACCACCTCTACCACCGCCGCCAGTTGCACCGCTTCCAGGGAGCCCGTTGCCCGTGATTGCCCGCGCACGATCGCTAGCCTGGTCTCGTTGCGCCTGAAGAACAGCGGCGCCGAGCAGCGCGACTACATCGCCTTCCTTCGCGCCGCTAAGCACCTCGCTGTAATCGAAGTCGCTCACCCCGAGGCGAACCCCTTGCGGAGCCCACTTCAGACCTTCCTTCACGAACACGACCTGCGCGCCGCCGCCAGCGCCACCAGTTCCGCCACTCGCGCCAGTACCCGCGCCGCCCGCCCGATTCGCACCAGCACGACGCATGCAGGCGCGCGCGGTGTCGGCGTTGACTCCAGCGCGCTGGTAAATCGCTGCCATACGTGTACGGACCGTCGTATCGCCGCCGCCCATGCGCATCGCTCCGCGCAACGAATCGAGTTGGGCCTGTGCGTTCGGCACTTTCGCGAGCGCGGCAGTGACAACACGACATGCAGTGTCGTTGTGTGTGTTGACAATGTGTGTCATAACACGCATTATTCAAGTGTGGCTACGCGATTGCGCGACGAGATCAAGCAGAGTAAGCCGTTCCAGAGCCTGGAGCAGGAGGCTCTCCTCAGTATCGAGCGTACCGCGGCAGTCCTCGGGCATGCGGTAGCCGACGCGCTCAAGCAGTACGGCGTGACGACGACGCAGTACAACGTGCTTCGTATTCTGCGCGGGGCAGGGAAGGCCGGGCTCTGCCGTAACGAGGTGAGGGAGCGCATGATCGCGCAGGTTCCCGACGTCACCCGCCTGCTCGATCGGCTGGCCGAGCTGGGATTCATCGATCGGGAGCGTAGTTCGGGTGACCGCCGCCTCGTCACAACCCGCATCACGACCGAGGGACTGCGTCTCTTGCGACAGCTTGATCAGCCGATTGCTGACATCCACAAGCAGCAGCTGGGTCACATGAGCGAGCAGAGGCTCCATACGCTCATCGAGCTGCTATCCGTGGCACGGGAGAAGTCGTGATGTTGTTTGCGGCGGTACGTGTTGCAACACACAATCAGCGTGCACGATAGCGACGCCGGCAGCCGCGGCATCCAGCCGCGCGGCTACAATCTGCCCGATGCTACCAGGCTGGGCCGCGTTC
This sequence comes from Gemmatimonadales bacterium, assembly GCA_038232435.1. GTDB lineage: Bacteria > Gemmatimonadota > Gemmatimonadetes > Gemmatimonadales > Gemmatimonadaceae > Fen-1247. The sequence continues at coordinate 13,150 of JBBSHV010000009.1, forward strand.
GGCTGCAGGTAGCGGACCTCGGTCGCTCGCTCTCGTTCTACGAAGATGTGCTCGGGCTCCGTGTGCTCGATCGTGCAGTCGGGGGAGCGACGCTGGGCGCGCACGAGGACGACACGCCGCTCATCGAGCTCCAAGCCCTTCCGGGCGCGGCGCCGGTCCCACCTAGTGGAAGGCTCGGACTGTACCACTTCGCTATCCTCCTCCCCGACCGGGCGGCGCTGGGGAGATTTCTCCGGCACCTGGCCGAAATAGGGTATGACGCGGGCGCATCGGATCACTCGGTGAGTGAGGCGCTTTATCTGCGCGACCCCGACGGACTCGGGATCGAGGTTTACGCCGATCGGCCCAGGGAGGCGTGGCGGTACGACGGACGTCAGCTCCTGATGGACACGAAGCCGCTCGACGCACAGAATCTCGCACGCGCCGCGAATGGCCAACCGTGGACCGGAATGCCAGCGGACACTGCTGTGGGGCACGTGCATCTTCACGTGGGCGACATAGACCGGGCGGTTGCGTTCTTCCATGCGGCGCTCGGACTTGATGCGGTGGTATGGAGTTATCCAGGCGCACTCTTCCTGTCGGCCGGCGGATATCATCACCACCTGGGAGTCAACACCTGGGCTGGCGCCAACGCGCGGAGTCCCGGCGCGGGTGACGCTCAGCTGCTCCAGTGGGAGATCATCGTTCCGGATCGCGCTGACGCCGAACGGGCGGCGCGCAGCATGGAGGAGGCGGGACATCGCGTCGTCCGCGACGACCGTGGATGGCTTGTCGACGATCCGTGGGGAACGACGCTACGAATGGTGAGCGTGGATGTCTAGCGACTTGGGCCACCATTTCCGCAGCCCTTACCAAAGTCCGGGCTGCTAGCGGGGCGCATCTGGCGTCGCCGTCCAAAACGGCGCACATTCAACCAATGGGCGATTCTACCGAGTCACGCCCGACGGCTGTGGAAGACGATCCCCAAGAGCCGCCGCGCGCTCCACCCGAGGCTCCATCTGACGCTCCGTCTAGCGCCACAGGCAACAGCGACGAAGATGCTGGTGCATTGGAGCGCGTACTCCACGACCCTGTCACGCTTGCCCATGCGCAGGCGGCCGAAATCGCGAGACTTCAGGCGCAGGTGCGGAAGACAGAGAAGCAGTTGATGGCGGCGGAGACGCTGGCCGACGAGTTGACGCAGACGCGGGCGCGACTTGCGGCGACTCTGGATGGGATGAACGACGGCTACATCGCGCTGGATCGCGAGTGGCGCGTGACCGCACTGAATAAGAGCGCGCTGCTCATCGACGGGCGTACCGCCCATGAGTTGATCGGGAGGACGCACTGGGAGCTATGGCCAAACTCGATCGGAACTCTTGTGGACAGAGAGTATCGACGCGTGATGGCAGGGGGTGAGGCTGCTCACTTCGAGCACCACTACGACGATCCAGCGCACGAGCTGTGGCACGAGATCGATGTGTACCGCACGCCAGACGGCATCGCCTGTTTTTATCGCGACATTACCAAGCGCCGCCATGCGATCGACGCTCTTAGAGCGAGCGAGCGACGCTTCCGCGACACGTTTGAGCACGCGGCAGCCGGCATCGCGCACATCGGTCTCGACGGACGTTGGCTTCGTACCAATTCGAGGCTGGCCGCGATCACCGGATACTCCCCGGCGGAGCTGACCGATCGAACCTTTCAGAACGTCGTGCATGCGGACGACGTTGATCTGGATCGAGTCGACTTTGAGCGTCTAGTTTGTGGCGAAATCCCGATGTACGCGACTGAAAAGCGGTATCTCCGAAAGTCCGGTGACGTCGTATGGGTGCATCTCACGGTTTCGCTGGTCGGTACGGAGGCGGGCGAGTCGGACTATCTGATCGTGGTCGTGGAAGACATTTCGGAGCGACACACGCTACTCGATGCCGCGCGTAAAGCACAGCGCGCGGCGGAGAACGCAAATCGGGCCAAGTCCGAATTCGTGGCGCAGATGTCGCACGAGCTGCGCACCCCGCTCAACGCGATTATGGGCTATGCGGAGCTGATTCAGCTGGGCGTGCGCGGCCCGGTAACAGATGGGCAGGCGCAGGACCTCACTCGCATCCAGCGCGCCGCCAAGACCCTCACCATGATCATCAGCGATATCCTGAACTTCGCCAAGGTCGAAGCGGGACACCTGGCGCTGGACATGGCAACGGTGGATCTGGCTGACGTCGTCGCTGTTGCGGGAACCCTCATTGAGCCGCAGGCTGCTGCTCGGGGGATCAGCTTCACAATGGTGCCCGCGGAGCATTCCGTTGCGGCGCACGCTGACCGGGAGCGATTGCAGCAGGTCATTCTCAACTTGCTCACCAACGCGGTGAAGTACAATCGACCACGCGGAACCGTTACCGTGACGTGCCGCGCGGAGGGCGACATGGCCGCCGTGTGCATCGCGGACTCCGGTCCCGGAATCGCTGCCGACAAACGAGAAACGATCTTTGATCCTTTCGTACAACTCGGTCGAACGACATCGTCGCCCGTAGAGGGCGTCGGGCTGGGCCTTGCAATAAGCAGAACTCTAGCACGGGCAATGGGGGGCGATATCACGGTCGCATCCACGGCGGGACTGGGATCAGCCTTCACGGTCCGAGTTCCGCGAGCAAGTGGAAGGGCATAGTGCTTGCCTTTACAACGTGGTAGAGCGTCTCGCAATGCGGCGCTGACCCACGCATCAACATGGGATTACTGCAATGAAAGACAACAACGACAAGAACGCCCCGACAGGACCGAGTGCGCTGGAAGAAGCCAGATCCAGCGATGCCGTTCCGGGCGACCAGAATCTTCCGCCGGTTCAGCATAGCAAGAAAGGCGAGCCCGGAAACGCGGACAACCCACACCACGGACAGAGCGGCCACGCCGGTAGCGGCAAGGACGCCCAGCTAGAGAGTGTGGGGCAGAGCCAGAGTGATCGTGCCGCGGGGTCCAGCCACTAGGCTGGACCAGATTGGCTACACGGTGGGCGTGGAAGTCACTTACGCGGCCACCGTGACCTCGGGCTCGGGTGGCCGCTGCGACGTGACACCGCGGGCCGCTTGGGCCTCTTGGGCTTCTTGGAGTAACGTAGCGATCTCACGCCCGAGCGAGGAGGCGTCTCGCGAAATGACATCCTGGCCATCACCAGCAAGGAAGCGAACGTCAACGTCCGGGGAAATTCGTCCCCACCCACGCGTCCAGTCGTCACGGTGCAATCCATCCAGGTCTGCGGCCGCATCCGATTGCTCCCAAAAGATCAGTGCGATTCGTCCGGTGTAAGGATGGGGAACGAAGCTCTTTGTCGCGCGGCTAAAGTAATCACTGCGCTTGCTCTCCAGCTCCTCCTCTGCCGTTCGTGATGCCGGGACCGCCGCTATCGGTGCGCTCTGATCGGCCTGCTCTGAAAGCGTTTTACCGCGTGTCAATACCTCGCTAAAAACCCGCTTGACGCCCTTTGCGGCGATACGGACGACGAGACTTCCCACCGAGAGGGCGAAGGCGGCACGTTCGCGCGCGGATTTGGCGTCTACCGCGCGCGGAAGCGTCGGCGTGTACCAGACCAGGCGATCGCGGACGCGGATGTACGTATCCACTTCGCGAGCGTTGTCCATCCGGAGAAGTCGGCCGATGCCCGCCGTGGCGGCCCGTACGTACTCCAGCCCCGTGGTACGCACTGCCGTGTTGACCAGCGCGAGAAGGGAGACATCCTCACCCTGCGCTCGGAGTTGCTGCGCAATTTCGAAAGCCACCAGGCCACCATTGCACGTGCCACCGAGCTGGTACGGACCCGTAGGCTGAATCTCGCGGATCGCCTTCAGCCGGTCGGCCGCCATTTCCTCGATGGTCCCAGGTCCGCCTGGCTGATGTGGTTGTATGAGATACACCGGTTGCTGCGCGTCCAGTTCGCGCACGAGTTTGTTGCAGTAATAGCCGCCGCCACCAATCGAGCCATGCAGGAAGAAGAAGGGTGTGGTGTACGCGTCTCCTTCTCGCACCTTGACCACCGGGGAATCGTTGTGTTGCGGCTCGGCCGCAAGCGAAGTGGCGATGGCGTCCGCCAGATGCTCGACCGTGGGACGAGTGAGCAGTACTGCAAGCGGCGGCTGCGTCCCCAAGACCTCCGCTACGTGTGCGATCATCTGCACGGCAAGTAGTGAGTGCCCGCCGAGGTCGAAGAAGTCGTCCGTCAGACCGACGGGAACGCCGAGCACCTCTTCCCAGATCTCCGCGATTACTTGCTGGTAGATAGATCGAGCGGCGACCAGAGGGCGTTGCATCCCCACCGCTGTAGGAACCGGCAGCGATGCGCGATCAACTTTGCCGTTATCCGTCAGTGGAATCGTGGAGAGCGCGACAAATGCGGACGGAATCATGTAGCTCGGCATCCGATCTTCAAACCACTTGCGCAGCGTGCTCTCGGCGATCGCCTCACCATGTCGCGGTACATAGTACGCCACCAGCCGCGCATCCCCCGCGCTCACCTCGTGCAGCGCCGCCGCTGCCGCTGACACATCGGGCTGAGCCGAGAGCGTCGCCTCGATACCTCCCAATTCAATCCGGTATCCGCGCAGTTTTACCTGATCGTCGAATCGGCCCAGGAATTCGAGATTACCGTCATCGTGGTATCGTACGCAATCACCGCTGCGGTACAGTCGTGCGCTCTCATCGGTACTGAACGGGTCGGCGATGAACCGCTCGGCCGTAAGCTCAGGGCGGTTGAGATAACCGAGTGTGACTCCATCGCCGCCGATGAAAAGTTCACCTGAGACGCCGACAGGCACTGGCTGCATGTACGAGTCGAGCACGTACAGGCGGGTGTTGGCGATCGGGCGCCCGATGGGCACGGCACCGGCGAAGTTCTCCCCAACAGCTACACGATACACACAGCATCCGACGACAGTTTCCGTCGGGCCATACTCGTTAACCAGCACCGTGCCTGGAGCATGCTGTTGCCAGAAAACGAGGCTGTTGCCTCGCAAGTTCTCGCCACCTATCACGAACGACCGTGTGCGTCCCGCGACTTCTGTCCCTGAGAGCTGATGCTGCAGGAAATCGAGGTGGGAGGGGGTGATCTTGACTGCGCTGAGATCGGTATGCGTTCTGAGCGCGGTCGCGAGAGCTTCGACCCCGAGCTGCTCGTCCAGCAGAATAGCTGTGCGTCCCGCAACGAGTGGCGCAAGCAGCGACGTGACAGTAAGGTCGAACGACAGCGTTGAGTGAACCGGTGCCCCGGATCCAGCACGCAGGCCGTACGCCTCCACACACCAGGTGAGGTAATTCACCACGGCGCGGTGGTGGACCAACACACCCTTGGGTCGGCCGGTTGACCCTGACGTGTAGATAACGTACGCCAGGTTATCTGCTGTTGCGTCTCTGGTCTCTTCCGCGAACGCCGTGGACGCCATTGCATCGCCGAGACCGGTGCCGTTTAGCTCTCCGTCCGACGAGTCGAGACACACGACTCGCGCGGCGTGCGGCGGGAGCGACTCGAGGAGCCGCTCCTGCGTCACGAGCACTGGCACTCGCGCATCGTCGAGCACAAACGCTGTACGCTCGGCTGGGTAGCCGACGTCCAACGGCAGGTATGCACCCCCGGCCTTGAGAATGCCGAGCAGTCCGACAACCATCTCAAAAGAGCGCTCGACGCGAAGGCCAACCAGGGTGTCGGCACCGACGCCAAGTGCGCGGAGTTGATAGGCCAGTCGGCCGGCGCGCTCGTTCAATTCGCTGTAAGTGAGCTGATCGGTCCCATGCTTGACGGCAATGGCTTGCGGGTCTCGCGCGACCTGAGACTCGAAAAGAGAGTGCACGGTTGCGGTGCGCTCATACGCGGCGTCAGTGTCATTCCAGGTTACGAGCATCTGGTGCCGCTCGTCGCTCGTCAGGAGTGGCAGTGTCCAGAGTGGAGCAGCGGCGCCCTGCGCTGCGATTCCGGCGAGCATCGTAGTGAGGTGACCGGCCATTCGCTGCGCGTCAGCTTGTGAGAGCGCCGTGGGGTCATACACCAGCTGGCAAGTCCTCGCGTCACGTCGAACGACCAGGCAAAGCGCGGTGCCTGGGACTGTCTGGTACTCGCTCTCCTGGTCCACGATTGCGACAGAGATAGGAAGCGTGTGTGAGACCCGCCGTTGGATCAGGTCGCGGAGATCCGGGAAGCGTAGAAAGATGTCGCGTGCGTACGGCCCATGGCCCCGCGTTGCCTCCAGTTCCTCCCCCACCCGCAGGCACGCGTCGGCGAAGCTCCCGGCCGTGTCCAGCTCGATGCGGCATGGCAGCTGTGCCGCAATCAACCCTTCGATTCCTGCAACCTCGCGCCTGAGGCTGGGTGTCTGAAAGTTGATGTCGAACTCCGTATCTCCGGCGATACGTCGCAGATAAACGGCAAAGGCTGTAACGAGAGCGTCGGCTGGGTACTTCGACTTGTGTCCAGCCTCAAGTTGAGCAGGGAAGTTCGCGGGTACACTGATGGGTATGCGCCCGTACTCGACACGCTCGATCGGCTCCAAAGAGCCCCGTAAGTACGGCAGCGCCGGTGGACGGAGCGAGCGCAAACGCCCAACCCAGAATGCTTCGTTCCTGGCCGCGTGGCTGTCCAGCGCAGTGACGCGCGCGGCCCGGCTGGCGTCAAGCTCGCTCAGTCGTCGTCCCGGCCGCAGTGCTGACCGCCGCGACCCATGACGCAGATCGGCCGGCGCTCCATCCAGCGTCAGCAGGCGGCGAATCGCGACCTCATTGTCCAGCGTAGCGACGGTAAAGCCGCTCTCGTCCGCTGCCGTAATGGTCCCCGGTGGTGCGCTCGAAACGGTATCGAGCACCTCGATTTCCGAGCAGACGAGAAATTCGCTTCCTATGGCTATTTTGGGCCGACCGAGCGGATTCGCGTATGGGCCGAAGTCCAGCGCGCGCACTTGGGCAGCAATGCCCTTCGCGTTTTGGTGCCACGACAGCACCCCCGCCGCGGGTGGGCGACGATAGCGAGAGAAATACGTCCTTTCGCCCAAGTCCTGCTCCCTGGGCATCTCGGCACTCGTATCAAGTGCATCGACCAGCTCGGCGAATGCCTCAGTCGCTGCTTCGTAGCACTTGGCGTTGAGAGAGAGAGCCGTGTCGTTTTCGGCGACAGCTATCTCCTTGCTCTTGAGGATATGTCCGCCATCGACCGCGGCCGCCATTTCATGCCAGGTGATGCCATGGACCGTCTCGCCGTGCATTATTGCCCAACTTGTAACGTGCATACCGGCGTACCGCGGTAGCGGGCCGTCGTGGTAGTTGATCGCACCACGCAGTGGCGTAGCCAGAACGTCTGGCCCGAGAACCTGATCGTTAACGACACTGAACAAGTAGTCGTACGGCTCGCGGGTCAGAACCTGAAGCAGATCTACCGCCGAGTTGATGCTCTGAATGCCCCGCGACGCAGCCCAGCTAGAAACGTTAGCGTCCGTCGAAATCACCCCAAGCACCGTATGCCCTCGGCCGAGGAGGATCTCACCGCACCGGATCACCAGTGTGGTTTCACCTATGATGTAACTGCTGAACATTACGCTTTTCCCCGCTCATCTCGAAAGGCAGCTCGTGGTCGGCCGGTGGCCGGACTCCCCAGACATACCCCATTACGCAATGGTTGTGCTGCACCAGAGTAGCTGGAAATGAAACGGCACGAAGTCCGTACATTCAGTTGAGCCAAAAGTGTCGCTCAATACCGTTTCAGGGCCCAGCCGCGGGGTCCCGTCTGGCCGCCGCAGTGAGCGCACGGATCTCCACCGTGCGCTCGAGTTCGTCAGTGGCCTGCAGGATCTTCGCGCGCAGATCTTTGCCGAGGTCAGTGCGCCGCGCCAAGAATGTTCGCACAATACCGAGCGCTTCCGGGCTTGTCTGGCCGCCAAGGAATCCGTCCAGCCAGGACCCAATAAAGAAGATCCGGCGATTGCGCTGCAGCCACGGCAGCGTGTCGAGTGCGGGCTTGAGATATCCCAGTGTGAGTGCCTGCTGGTTCAGCTCGTTGAATGCGCCGAGGCTCGCCGTTGCCCAGTCCTCATTCAGTGACGGGTCGCTCAGGTAGCGCGTGAAATACTCCTGCTTCGTCGCCGCATCCGGACGTGCCGCCGCGGCAATAAAGGCGTAGCGCTTTCCCTCGCTCGTGGAATCTCGCTTCGACTCGGCTGCAAATCTGCGCGTCGCGTCGGGATGGCCTGTGGCCAGCAATCGCGTCACAATGCTCCAGCGAGTGGGCGCGCGGAGCGGCGCTCCCGCCGCGCTCGCGCTGTCCAGCAGTGCGTCGAGATAGGAGAGCGAGGCTGGCGTTCGCGCCATCCGGACCAGTGCGTCCAGATTGGCCTTGCGGATGCCGAAGGACCGGACGGAGTCTGTCGCAACGCGAAGTAACGTTGCTTCCAGTGTTGGAAATTCAGTCGCAGCTTCGGTGGGAGAGAGATACGCACGCGCAGCTCGGCTCACGTGTGCCAGCTGTGCCGCGACTATCTGTTCGTCAGCATCTCTCGGAAGCTCGCGGTCAGCGATGGCTAGATAGTCCATTGGACGTAGAGTTCCGCGCCGCACCAACTCCCAGAGAGCGTCCCAGGACATCGCGCGCAACAGCGGGTCTGTGAGTGTCTCCACGTTGGATGCCAACCAGCGAGCGCTCGCCGAATCCGCAACGACGAGCGCGTAGGCGTTGTCGCCGGCGTTTGCGTAAACAAAGTCAGGCGCTGGCGTTGGCGTGGCGAAATGTGCAACGGTCGTCTCGGATGTGAGATCAACCAGCATCCGGTCGGCATGTCCGTCGGGGTAGTGCAGCAGCACCTCCGTGCGTATGGGCCACGGACTGGCACCGGACATCTCACGCGCGGCGGACTGGCGAAACGCTAGCGACTGCATGACTCCGTCCCGAACCGTCACTTCCTGCTCGATCACCGGAATGCCAGGTCTCAGTATGTATTCATTGCCCCACGTCGAGAGCGAGCGGTGAGCCGCTGTGCCGATCGCACCGAGCAAGTCGCGCCAGGTTGCGTTGCCGTACGCATGCTGCGTCAGAAAGCTGTGTACACCGTGCCGAAACGAAGAATCACCGACCAGGTAATTCAGCTGCTTCAGAACGCCTGGCGCCTTGTTGTACACAATCGCACCGTAGTTACTCTTCGCCTGGTCGAGGTTGTTCAGTTCCTGCCAGACCGGAGTGGTTCCTGGGGTGCGGTCCACGCTGTATGCAAGCGGTTTATTGCGCAGATAAAAAGTTTCCCACGCGTTGGATGACGGCTCCAGTGCAGCCTGCATCTTGGCCGCCATGTACGTCGCGAACCCTTCCTTGAGCCACAGGTCGTCGAACCATCGCATTGTCACGAGATCGCCGAACCACTGGTGCGCGACCTCGTGGTAGATCGTCGCTTCGCGTCCCAGCAGTTGTGTTCGGGTCGGGCGTTCCTTAAAAATGAATGTGTTCTCGTTGTAGAAGATCGCGCCCGGATGCTCCATCCCACCGAACGGGAAGGCCGGCGCAAGCACGAAGTCGAGCTTGGGCCACGGATACGCGACGCCAAAGTACTCCGCCAGCCATCGGACGGCGCGCGCGTTTGCCGCAATCAGCGAGTCGCTCTCTGCTTCCTTTGCGCGTGATGCGCGTACGTACATCGTCACCGAACGCCCACCCATGTTGCGCGTCACTCGCGCCCACGGTCCCGCCGCGAACGCGATGAGGTAGGTGCTGATCGGTTTGGTTTCCGCGAACGAAAGCGTTGTCGCCGCGCCAGAGATAGCGGTCTGTGTCCTTGCGCCGTTCGACACTGCGTTCCAGCCGTTCGGAACGACGAGCCGGAGCGTGGTGCGCGCTTTCAGATCGGGCTGGTCGAAGGACGGAAAGAGTTGATTTGCATCCGCCGGTACCAGGAGCGTGTACAGGTAGTCAGCGCCGTCGGTCGCGTCGTGGAATCGGATCACACTTGCGCCCGCCGGAGCAATCGATGCGCTGAATTCGAGTTCTACGTTGTTCTCACCCGCGTGCAACGCTGAGCTTGGAAGCCGGATGTGCGCACCGTTGTCCGTGATGCCCGGCACCGGCTTACCGTTGGCGCGGACATTCCACGCGCGCGGACCTCGGAAATCGAGGATCACGTCACCCGGTGCGACGCGTTGGAAAGTGATCCGCACGTTCCCGCGCGCTGTGTCGCGACCGGTCACGTCGAGTGCAAGGGCGTAACTGACGTTTCGGATCCTGTCGCGCCTGTACTGCGCCAATTCCCGGGAGACGCCACGCCCCATCAGCGCACTCGTGTGCGCCGAGTCATTCGACCCACCCGAGACAGGTGAGCGCGGCAGAGCGCGACGCGACTCGGCCTGAGCCCCGGTATGCGGCGCCAGAGCGTGTGCGGCGGGCGACGGACTCGCGGTCATGGCGAGGCTCAGTATCAGTGTGCGCATTCGGTGAGCATGGCCGCCGTCGAAGATCGGCGCAAGTCCCCGGTGTTGGGCGAGCAATTTGCCCTCACACATACAATGGCGAATGGCAGCTTGATTTCAGATGACGAGCAGGCGGTCCGCGGCGGCCGGCGCATCTCGATGCACCTTACCGTTTCCAATGCTTCTGTGCCGGCTATCCTGTTGCTCCCGCTCGAGCGTCGTCCCGCTCCGGCGGCGCTCCTCCTGCACGGCTATTCCTCCAACAAGGAGCGCATGTCCGATTCTGCCGGCAAGATGCTCCTCTCCCTGGACATCGCGTCGCTCGCGATCGATCTTCCGCTCCACGGCGCACGCGTGCGCGCTGGAGGGGCAGCCGGTCTCCCCGCCGACGAAGCCCGCAATCCACTTCGCCTTGCGCAACGTTGGCGAGAAGCGGTCAAGGAGTGCACGGCCGCGCTACACTCCCTCGCCGAGCTCCCCGAGATTGCCGCGGATCGTATCGCCCTGATCGGTTACTCGATGGGAGCGTACCTCGGCGTCATGGTCGCGTCCGAAGATCCATCGGTCCATGCACTCGTGCTCGCGGCGGGCGGCGATCTCCCCGAGAATCTCCCGTTCGCGGCACTGGTGCGCAAGCTGGTCGATCCGCTACGCGCGATCCAACGCTACTCAGGCCGCCCACTGCTCATGGTGAACGGCCGTACCGATCGCACGATTCAGGCGCCGCAAGCCGAGCGATTGTATGCGGCCGCGGGCGAGCCCAAGAGCATGCTCTGGTACGACGGCGGGCACTGGCTGCCGGACGCCGCCATTCGCCAGGCAGTAAAATGGCTCGGCGACGCTCTGGCGTGATGTGCTGCTTGCAGGGCGATCGGCCCAATCAGTTATGTGTGTTTATTTTCGGTGTCTTTGTTCCGGCTTGGAAATCGCGGTGTATCAGGCACGATGCCGAAAACCCGACTCTGTTTCCGTGCATCCTGGCTCCCGTACATACTCGTGTGGGCACTGGCAGCGTGCGGCGATCTCGTGAATCCCACTGAGCCGCGGCTTCGCGCCAACAATCACCCGGGCTTCGATACCAGCGTATATCCAGGCGACGTGGTGATGCGCGCGTGGGCATCCGGCGGGGCACCGTACGAATGGGTAGGCTTTTATCTCCAGGCCCCCTGCCATCGCGATCCCTCGTGGAGCGGCAAGCGCTCCTTCGTCTCGGCTCTGGGCTACGGTACCGCCGTGATTTACGTGGGTCAGCAGACATGGGACGGAGTCGCACAGCTGAATGTGCTCGACCCGCATATTCAGCTCAGTCCCAATCTGTCGGTGATTATCGGCCAGGCCATCGCGGCTGCCGCTACCGCCGGCGGCTGCTCACGCACTCTGTTGTCCGCTGATCGCGGTGCTGCTGATGCGCTGGATGCGATGGCACGAGCCAGCGCCGAAGCCTTCCCGCTCGGCACGGTGATCTTTCTCGATCTCGAACGGATGGATGCCATCCCCGCCAGCATGCAGAGCTATTACCGCGCGTGGCTGGGCACAGTGCTGGCGGACGGGCGCTTCCGGCCCGGTGTCTATGTGCACCGCTTCAACGCGAGCCAGGTGTACACGGACACGCGCGATGTGTACCTCCGCGCCGGCGTACAGGGCGCCCCTGAGTTCTGGATCGCGGGTAGCACAGGCTTTGATCTGACGCGTCGTCCTTCCGACGTCGGGCTCCCTTACGCATCGATGTGGCAGGGTGCGCTGAACGTCACCCGTAGCTACGCCGGATCTTCCGTGTTGATCGATGAGAGCGTGTCGCGCAATCGTTCACCATCCTTCCCGGATGTACCCACGAATCCCTGATCGGAGCCTGCGTGCAGTCGCCACCGCGACTGCGCTTACGACTGCACAGGTGACTGGTTTGCGACGGATCGTACTGTTGCGCCAGCACGACAAGCTGTTTCGTCCGTAGCGCAACCGTGCCGATTACATCCGTTTCCCGCCGGCCGGCCGGCAGACCACCCCGACCGCCTAAGTTGTTGCTACTCAAAAGCTTGCGACGTTGAAAGTTTGTGTAGCACATGCGTCTCGGGCTGTGGTGCTGAGCAGTCAGGTAGTTTTTGGGGTGGCACGCGACTTCCATTATTGCTCGGCAGAAACGTTCACGGAAGCACTAACGTGATTCGTTTCACAGACCCTTGTCCGACGATTCGACGCGTCAGAACGGCTGAATAAGGGGAGTAGGCAGTACGCTGGCCGGGGGGCCACGTGCACACACAACTAGGCCCGGTTTCAAGTGAAACCGGGCCTAGTTGTGTGCTGTATGGGTACTTTATCGAGATCGTAAACGTGTTGTGCTATGCCGCGCGCGATTTGGTATTCGATGCTGTGCGAGGTGGGTTGCCGCGCATGCTGTTATCAATGAACTCTGTCACCTTGGCTGTCATCGCGGTTGTCGCGGTGGCCGTAATTGCACTCAACAGCCTGTCCAGTGTACCGCTGGCGTTGGCATTTACGTGAGTGGCCTGATGTTGAATCCTTTCGCGCACGTCGAGCGCGGCGCGCTTGGCTGCTCCCGTAGTTGATAGCAGTATCCCGGTTCCGAACGCGACGCCCACGATGATCAGTGGATGATCGTCGATAACGTGGCGTGGATTAACCTTGCGCTCCAGCGCGGCAATGGTGCTTCCGACACGCGAGCGCGTGTCTTCTAGCTCGCGGCGGATCTCGTCGGATGTTTCAGCCATTCAGCGGTTTCCTTGATGGATGTTGCGGTCTCATGTGGCGCCAGCCGCGCGGCAGATAGAGCGCTTATGCCGTGCTTAAGGCAGAACCAGGCGGCGATGCCGAGGACGATGGCCACCACCAGCGCGCCGAGCCAGGTGCGACCGCCGAGTGCTTGCGCGAGGGCCGAGATTAGAAAGGCGATCAGAGCGCCCGAGGCGGCGAGCGCTAACCCGACGCCACCGCCGATCCATACCGAGCCGTGTTTGAGTTCGACGACGGACTCAACCGTCTCAGTTCGGGCCAGACGGATCTCTTGGCGGACGAGCTGGGCGGTGCCGTCCGACAGGTCGCGAAGCAGCTCGGTTATCGATCTATCAGACGGCGTTGCGGTGTGCGTCACCGGGGGAGCCATCACTACCTCTTGGCTGCGCGGCCCAGAAGGAACCCGGCGCCGATCGCTACGGCGAGCGTGCGCGCAGGATGCTCACGCACCTGCTGCTCAAGCTTCTGGGTGAGGTCGTCCACGTCGATGGTGTTGATCAGGCGAGATGTCATGTCGCTGGCCTTCTGCTGCAGTTGGCCCATGGCGTCTTCCGCGCTCGTGATCCCGCGCTTCATCGTGTCCTTGGCCGAATCCATGGAGCCACCCGTTGAGCCACCCTGGCCAGCGCGTCCACCCGTCGACTGGCCGAACGACATGTCGTCATTCTGGCCTAAGCCAGATGTGCTCCCCGCCCCGCCCGCCGTGCCGGGACCTCCCGAGCTACTCATGCCGGAACTATTCCCGGAGTCCGCGCTGGAGTTGGAGCCATCCATACCAGTAGTACCATAGTTCGGTGTTGTCATCGTCTCCCCTTTGGAATTGCCGAATAACGCGCTCAATGACACGCTTTGTACGCTGTCGCCAGAAGCGTGCTTGACGGCACCGCTAGGCGCATATGACATGCCAGCGACCGTCTTACCGCTCAACCCGCCACTTGCAGCTTCGATAACGCAGCGGTCGCGCCAGGGGTGATCCGATTGTATGCTTACCGGACGCCCCGACGCGCAGCACGCGGTGCCATTCCAACGTGGGCTGCCTGAGCCGCGTAGCCCAGACGCAACATGTGCGCAGTCCTCAAATCCCCGCTTAATGACTCACTCCCGCCGCGACTTTCTCAAGACCGTCTCGGCCGTCGCCGCCACCGGTGCCATGGGCACTCGCGGCGGCGGTGCGGTTGAACGGCTCCTGCAAAACCCACTAAACTCGCTAAACCCTCAGGCCCCATCGGTCGGCGACCCCGCCCTTCGCGAGCTGACCCAGACAGCGCTTGATGCCGCCCGCAGCGCGGGCGCGACTTACGCTGACATTCGCATATCAGCGCGCCGCGCGCAGAACATCAACACCCGCGAACGCAGACTACAGAACGTGAGCGACAGCGACACGTTCGGGTTCGGCGTACGTACCCTCGCCAATGGCGCCTGGGGTTTCGCCGGGAGCAACGTGCCCACCAAGGATGAAGTTGCACGCGTCGCACGCAACGCGGTCGCAATGGCCAAGGCCAATAGCACCGTTCAACTGCGGCCTGTCCTCCTCGCTGCCGTTACCCCAACGCCGAATGGAGAGTGGAAGAGCCCCATCCAGGTCGATCCATTCACGGTCCCCATCGCGGAGAAGGTCGGGTTGCTGCTCGCCGCGAACGAGGCGGCGCTCAAGGTTCCGGGAGCGCGCTTCGTCAACTCCGGCATGTTCTTCCTGCGTGAAGAAAAGACGCTCGCGACGAGCGATGGCACGTTCGTGGTACAGACCATCTATCGCACGTTTCCCAATATGACGGTCACCGCTGTCTCGCCGGACTCGAGCGATTTCCAGATCCGTCAGTCCAACGATGTCGCGCCAATGGGACTTGGTTACGAGCACGTGACCAACTCGAATCTGGTGGGCAACGCCACACGCTGGGCCGCGGAAGCGGTGCAGAAGCTGAACGCCAACCCGGTGCAGGTGGGGCGCTATGACCTGGTGCTGCATCCAACGCATCTGTGGCTCACGATTCACGAATCGGTCGCGCACCCCACTGAGCTCGACCGTGCCGAAGGTTTCGAAGCCAACTATGCGGGCACCAGCTTTGTGGCGCCACCGCACAAGACGCTCGGCAAACTCAAGTTCGGCAGCGATCTCATGAACATTCGCGGAGACCGCTCGCA
>JBBSHV010000010.1:0-28279 GCA_038232435.1 Gemmatimonadales bacterium
AGCACATCCGGCCTGAGACGAGATGCACAGCGTTAGCCTTCCATCCTCCGGAATCGAGACGGTCTCGATCGCCTGGCCGTCGTGCAGCCGGAACAGGAACTTGCGCGTTCCGTCTGTGGATCGCTGCTCCGTCGCGAGCGCTAGCGACGGAAGCTCGAATCGGTCGTCTAATACCTGGCGGAGCGAGGCCGGAAGCTCCACGATGTCGGAGAAGTAACGGACCGGCGCCTGCCACAGTCTCCGCCCCACCTGGCGCGCGCGATACAGAGGCTCCCCTCGCTCGGCGAAGAAAGCCTCCAGTGCGGCGCGCGCATCGGCGGGAGAGAGATTTAGGAGGTTGGTCTTGGCAGTCATTGTGATAGGGGCAACGGGATCGCGAGGCCTAGCATAAGCCGTTGCCACATATAAATTTAACGCATCTTGATCGCTTCTTTCTATTGGGTCCCGCGCGGATCCTTGCGCGCCGCGTGACCGCTCCGCAATTCCCTGCCACAACCGAACGCACGACCCTCTGCGGCGAGCTGCGCGAAGCCGACGCGGGCACCGGTGTACGCCTGGGTGGCTGGGTCCAGAGTGCCCGCAACCTGGGTGGCATTGCCTTCCTGAATCTGCGTGACCGCGCCGGCGTGGTGCAGCTTTCCTTCAACCCCGATTGGACGCCGCAGGAAGTGATCGACGCGGCCGGAACCGTACCGCTCGAGAGCGTGATCATTGTCGAGGGAAAGGTTGCTGCACGCCCTCCAGAGATGCACAACCCCGACATGGCGACGGGCGCCGTGGAGGTTCAGGCGACGTCACTCCAGATCGTCGGGCCGGCGGAAACAGTAGCGATGCCGGTGGCGGGCAAGGGCGCCAATCTTCCGTCCGAGGAGACCAGGCTGCGCTATAGGTATCTGGATCTGCGCAGACCGCCGCTTCAGGCGAATCTGGTGCTGCGGCACCGGCTGCTACAGGCGACGCGCAGGTATCTCGATGCGCGCGGCTTTCTGGAAATAGAGACGCCAATTCTGACCAAGCCAACACCCGAAGGCGCTCGTGACTATCTGGTTCCGAGCCGAGTGCATGCGGGCGAGTTCTACGCGCTGCCCCAGTCGCCGCAGTTGTATAAGCAACTGCTGATGATTTCGGGGATGGACCGCTACTTCCAGATCGCGCGTTGCTTCCGGGACGAGGACCTGCGTGCGGACCGACAGCCCGAGTTCACGCAGATCGACATCGAGGCGTCGTTCGTCGGGCCGGAAGACATCTATGCGCTGACCGAAGGGCTACTCCAACAATTGTTCAGCGAAGCCGGCATCGGCGTCACCGTCCCGTTCCCGCGAATGACTTACGCGGATGCGATGGAGCGATACGGCGTGGATCGGCCCGACCTGCGCTACGGGCTGGAGATCCGCGATTTGAGCTCCGTCTTCGCGGCCGCGGACTTCGGCATCGCTCGCGCCGCAATCGAGGCAGGCGGACGCGTGCGCGGCATTGTTATCCCAGACGGGGCAGTGCTCTCGCGCAAGCAGGTGGACGAGTTGGAGGCTCTCGCCAGGAGCGCCGGCGCGGCCGGTCTGATGCGCGTCAAGCGAGTGAACGGCGTGGTCGATGGCGCCCCCGCGAAAGCGCTGAACCACGAGCAGCGCCAGTCGTTAGGCCTGGTCGACGGCGACCTCATGCTGCTCGTTGCCGGACCGGATCACGTGTCTAACCCGGCGCTGGATCGGGTACGCCAGGAGTCCGCCCGCAAGCTGTCACTCATCCCCGAGGCCGCCAGCTCGCTCCTCTGGATCACTGACTTTCCGATGTTCGAGCCGGACCCCAAATCCGGTGCGCTGGGTGCCATGCATCACCCGTTCACCGCGCCCAACCTGGAAGACGCGTATCTGCTGGACACCGACCCGGCCCGTGTGCGAGCCCTTGCGTATGACGTGGTGTATAACGGGACGGAGCTAGGCGGTGGCAGCATTCGGATCAGCGACCCCGCGCTGCAGCGACATGCCCTGGCGCTTCTCGGCATTGATGCCGAAATGGCAGAGGCACGGTTTGGCTTTCTGCTGGAGGCGCTCGGCGCCGGTGCGCCGCCGCACGGTGGAATCGCGCTCGGCTTCGACCGGATCGCGATGCTGCTCGCCGGGGCCTCCAGCTTGCGTGATGTGATAGCGTTTCCTAAAACAACGGCCGCACGTGCCCTGTTCGAGGGGGCGCCGACGGCCGTTCCCGCCGCAGATCTTGCGGAGTTGCACCTCAATCCAATCCGAATCCCGTCTTAGCTTGAGCGTTTCAGAAGACACAATCGCGCAGCGGCTGTCGACCGAAGGGGCCGACATGTTGACGCTGGCCGGCGTAAATGATGCGAACCTTACCGAGTTAAGCAGGCAGAGCGGGGCGCGCGCGGCACTTCGCGGCGACGTACTCACGCTGAGCGGCTCGCGAGACGAGGTTGATCGTGCAATGCCTGTGGCTCAGCGCATGATCGACGCCGCAAAGCAGCGCATGGAGCTCACTGCCGATGACGTGCTGCGGATGGCGCTCGAAGGCGGCCGCGGCGACACCGGTAACCTGTCGCCTGAGCGGATTGTGCTGCCCGGGATCCGCAAGGTTATTCAGCCCAAGACCAACGGCCAGGCCGAGTACATGAGGATGATCGGTGACAACGATATCGTCATCGGCATTGGCCCCGCGGGTACGGGTAAGACTTACCTGGCCATGGCGGCGGCTGTTGACGCGCTGTCGCGCAAGCGCGTGAAGCGCATCGTGCTCGCACGTCCCGCTGTTGAGGCCGGCGAAAGCCTGGGCTTCCTTCCAGGCGACATGCAGGCCAAGGTGGATCCGTATCTGCGCCCGCTGTACGACGCGCTGGAAGACATGATGCCGCAGGAGCGCGTGCAGAAGGCCCTGGAAAGCCGCACGATTGAGATCGCACCGCTGGCTTACATGCGCGGCCGCACCCTCGCAGATGCCTTCGTCATCCTGGATGAGGCGCAGAACGCGACCAACGCGCAGATGAAGATGTTCCTCACGCGTCTGGGCGTGAACTCCCAGGTGGTTATCACTGGCGACAAGACGCAGATCGATCTGCCGCGTCGCGAGGAATCCGGGCTCGTTCAGGTCGAGCGGATCCTCAACGGAATCGAGGGAATCGGATTCTTCTATTTCACGGACGCCGATGTGGTGCGACACCGGCTGGTTCGCGAGATCATCAAGGCATACGCCGAAGATACGACCGGCTGACCCGCGATGAATCTGTGGAGAAGGTTAGAGGCGAGTAGCGCTGGCGAAGACCCGGAAGTGATCGAGCGGGAAAAGCGGCACCGGGAAACGCATGGCCGCGCGCCCTTCGTGCCGCGCGTTGACGTGGCGCTGGAGGTCGCATCCGTTGTCGCGCGTCTGGTGTTGGATCCGCGACTCAGCTTTTCCATCGCCGTGGTGATCGCGGTCTTCGTCCCTGGTCGCCGGGGCAACTTTATCACCGCCGCGTTGGTCGCCATCGGGTCGCTGCTTGTGTACCGCGCCAGCACGCTTCATCGCATCGCCGAGAACCTTCGCTGGCTGGCTTGGGCTGATCTCAATAAGCCGCTACTTCGCCGACTGAGTCTGGAAGCACCGGGCACGTACGCGCACACTATCGCAATGGCAAATCTCGCGGAGGCAGCGTGTAACGCCATCGGCGCCGATGGGCTGCTTGCGCGGGCTGGTGCGTACTACCACGACATCGGCAAATTGCGCAAACCGCAACTCTTTGTCGAGAACCAGCCGCGCGGCCGTAACCCGCACGACAAGCTCAAGCCAGCCACTAGTGCTGCGATCATCCGCGGTCACGTCAAGGACGGAATTGAGCTGGCTCGCGAGTACGGCGTTCCACGCCAGCTCCGCGCGTTCATCGCTGAGCATCATGGCACACTTCCGATCTCGTTTTTCCTGGAGAAGGCGCGCGAGCGCGATGCTGGCGTGAACGCGTCAGAGTACTCGTATCCGGGCCCCATTCCGCAGAGTGCGGAGACTGCCGTTTGCATGCTCGCCGACGGTGCGGAGGCGACCGTGCGCGCGCTGCACGATCCGACACCGGCCGCAATTCGTGAAGCGATTGACGCAATAATAAAACGCCGGCTCGAAGAGGGTCAACTGGGCGAGGCTCCGCTCACGCTTCGCCAGTTGAGTGTTGTGCGCGATCAGTTCGTTCGCATCCTCACCGGTATGTACCATGGCCGCGTGGAGTATCCCACCGCGACGGGACGCTCGCTCGCGATTGCTCCGGATTCACGTGCGAGTGCATGACGCCGTTCCGCGGCCGACGTCCAATCCGGTGACCATGGGCCTGGACGTGCGCGCCGCCTCAGCCCATAACCAGTGAGCGTCGCCGTTGATGTTGCGCGCGACGGTGTTCGCGTCCCGCTCGCGGCCGAGCGGGTGCGGGAGATCGTTCGGGCGGTGTGTAAGAAGGAAAAGGTGCCCGAGGCACTGATTTCAGTCACCTTCGTGACAGACAGAATCAGCGCCAAGATGAATCGCGACTTCCTGGGTCATTCCGGAGCCACCGATGTCATCACTTTTGAACTTGCGCCCACTGTCGGCGCGGTGGTCGGCGACATCTACATCGCGGTCGACATCGCTCGCGAGAACGCGCGCATGCACCGCGTTGGCGTTCGCGAGGAGCTGGTGCGGCTGGTGGTTCACGGCACGCTCCACGTCCTCGGCCACTCGCACGCTGAGGACGAGGAGCGCACGACGGGCGACATGTGGCGCAAGCAGGAGAGGTTGGTTGCCGCCCTCGCTTGAGCGCCTGCTGGCGGAGTTTGACGCCGGCAAGCCGTCGGCCCTGGCGCGCGCGGTAAGCATCGTCGAGAACCACCGCGCCGGCTACGACGCGCTGATGACGGCGCTCCACTCGCGCATCGGTCGCGCGAAACGCCTGGGAATGACCGGCCCACCGGGGGCTGGAAAGAGCACCATCACAAATCTGCTGGTGCAGTCACTACGTTCTCGTGGGGCGCGTGTTGCCGTTGTTGCGGTCGATCCGACGTCACCGTTCACGGGCGGCGCGCTTTTGGGCGATCGCGTGCGCATGGAATCGGTGTCACTCGATCCGGGGGTGTACATCCGGTCGATGGCCACGCGCGGCTCCCTAGGCGGGCTTTCCGCCAGAACCGCGGAAGTCGCCGACGTGATGGACGCGTTCGGATTCGATTGGGTGATCATCGAAACCGTAGGTGTGGGGCAGAGCGAGCTGGACATCGCGCGGACGGCGGACACAACCGTGGTCGTTCTCGTGCCTGAATCCGGAGACTCCATCCAGACGCTCAAGGCGGGCGTGATGGAGATCGCGGACGTATTCGTCGTTAACAAGGCCGATCGCCCCGGAGCTGATCGACTCCGGAACGACATTCAACTGATGCTGGGGCTGCGCAAGGGAGCCACTTCGGCCAATGTGCCGGCGCACCACGGCGTGGAGCTGAAGAGCTTCAACCCCATGCGCATCGCCCGGGAAGCGGCGCTGGAGCAATCGCCGGACATCTGGACGCCACCGGTGTTGAGCACGACCGCGGCGCGCGGAGAGGGGATCGAGCAGCTGCTGGAGGCCGTCGACCGGCACTTTCGTTATCTTGAAACGTCTGGACGATTGCAGGAGCGACGTCGCGCTCGGCTACGTAGCCAAGTAGTCGAAGTCGTGGCTGAACGCGTTCGGGGACGCCTGTGGGGAGATGAGGCGACGAATGCCTGGGTCGATGCGCGACTCGCGGCGCTGGAGAGCGGATCGGAGACGCCATTCAGCGTGGCTGACGAGCTGCTGCGCCAGAGCGGTCCACTGTTGACTGGAGCGGAAGCATGACGACAGTTGAAGTCACCGAAGCAGCGATCGAAGAGGCTACCGAAGTGGGCCTCGAACTTGGCGCGGAGCTTGAGCGGCTGCGCGCGGAAGTCGCGCACTGGCGCGCCAAGTACGATGCGGCGAAGAAGCGAAACGCCCTCTTCGTCAACTCTTCCGACGAGGTCGCGCCGCTGTACACCGCGCTCGACATTCCCTCTGACGACGACAGCGCCACCGAGGTTCCGGGCGAGTATCCATACACGCGTGGCATCCATCCCACCGGTTATCGCGGCAAGCTGTGGACGATGCGCCAGTTCGCGGGTTTCGGCACCGCGCTCCAGACCAACGCGCGCTACAAGTTTCTGCTATCGCAGGGCCAGACGGGGCTGTCGGTCGCCTTCGACTTTCCCACCTTGATGGGCTACGATTCCGATCATCCGCGCTCCGAGGGTGAGGTCGGAAAGTGCGGCGTTGCCATATCCAGTCTTGCTGATATGGAGACGCTGTTCGAGGGAATCCCGCTGGACAAGGTTTCCACGTCGATGACGATCAACGGTCCAGCCGTTATCCTGTTCGCCTTCTACGTCGCGGCTGCGGAGAAGCAGGGCGTCGACATCAAGGAACTGCGCGGGACCATTCAGAACGATATCCTAAAGGAGTACATGGCGCAGCACGCGTGGGTATATCCCATCGAGCCCGCGCTGCGTCTCATAGTAGATAACTTCGCGTGGTCCGCCGAGCACGTGCCCGCGTGGAATACGATCTCCATTTCGGGTTACCACATCCGCGAAGCGGGAGCAACGGCCGCGCAGGAACTCGCGTTCACGCTGGCCGACGGCTTCACTTACGTGGAGCGCGGAATCGAGCGTGGTCTCGACGTGGATGAGTTCGCGCCACGTCTGTCCTTTTTCTGGGACATCCACAACGACTTTTTCGAGGAGATCGCAAAGCTCCGTGCCGCGCGCCGCATCTGGGCCAGGCACATGCGCGATCGCTTCGGCGCAAAGGATCCGCGCTCGTTGGTGATGCGCTTCCACTCGCAGACCGCGGGCGTGACGCTCACCGCGCAGCAGCCCATGAACAACATCGTTCGCGTTGCGTATCAGGCGATGGCGGCGGTGCTTGGCGGCACGCAGTCGTTGCACACCAACTCCATGGACGAGACGCTGGCGCTCCCCACCGAGCACGCGGTACAGGTCGCGCTCCGGACGCAGCAGGTCCTGGCATATGAGACTGGCGTGCCCAACGTCATCGACCCGCTCGGCGGCTCCTACTACATCGAGTCGCTCACGGACAAGCTGGAAGCAGAAGCGGAAGATCTCTTTGCGCAGATCGCCGAAGTCGGCGGCGTTGTCATGGGGCTCGAGACTGGCTGGCTGCAGCGCAAGATCGCGGAGTCGTCAGCGAGGCAGCAGTGGGAGATCGAGCAGCATCGCCGCACGATTGTTGGAGTGAACGAGTTTGTCTCTGACGAAGAAGGGCTTACAATCCCATTGCTCAAGGTCGGCGCTGAGGCCGAGGCGGAGCAGCGCGTGCGCATGGCCAAGCTGCGCGCGGAACGTGACAGCGTGCTGGTGCAGAAGAGTCTGGACACACTGCGCGACGCAGCACGGACGGACACCAATCTCATGCCTTACATTCTGAACTGCGCGCGCGCGTACTGCACCTTGTACGAAATTCGCGCGGCAATGGAAGACGTGTTCGGCGCGTATCGCGAGCCCGTCTTTTTCTAACCAAACGGACCTAGCCAGATGCGCCCGATTCGCGTACTTGTAGCAAAGCCAGGCCTCGACGGTCATGATCGGGGCGCCAAGGTTGTCGCCGCCGCCCTGCGCGACGCCGGGATGGAAGTGATCTACACCGGGTTGCATCAAACACCGGAGATGATCGCGACCGCCGCCGTGCAGGAAGACGTGGATGTGGTCGGGCTCTCGATACTGAGCGGTGCGCACATGACGCTCATTCCGCGCGTGCTGCAGCTGCTCAAGGACCAGGGCCGCGATGACGTGTTGATAACGGGCGGCGGTATCATCCCCAAGGAAGACATGGACGCTCTCGAGCTGCAGGGAACCGGACGGCTCTTCGGTCCGGGAACGCCGACGTCGGAGCTGATCGAGTACATCCGCGCCTGGTTCGTGGAACACGAGCAGCAGACGGCGTGACGTCGAGGCTACGGACGCTGGACCGGGAGCTGCGACAGCTCGAAGCCAAGTTGGAGCAGGGCGGTGGCCCCAAGAAGATCGACAAGTTGCACGCGCAGGGAAAGCTGTCCGCCAGAGAGCGTGTCGGCCTGTTATGTGATCTGGATTCACGCTTTGTCGAGATCGGATTGCTCGTCGCGTACGACGAGTACGAGGGACAAGCCCCCGCGGCGGGTGTGGTCACCGGGCTCGGAATCGTTAACGGGCGCAGTGTGGTGATTGTCGCAAACGATCCCACGGTCAAGGCTGGATCGTGGTGGCCCGAGACGATCAAAAAGATTTTACGGGCGCAGGAGATCGCCATGCGCTCACTCATTCCTATCGTGTATCTGGTGGATTCGGCCGGCGTCAATCTGCCGTACCAGGGCGGCGTCTTCCCGGGCCAGTTCGGCGCGAGCCGCATCTTTTACTACAACTCCATCATGCGGCGGTACCTGCGCGTGCCGCAAATCGCGGCGGTGCTGGGACAGTGCATCGCTGGTGGCGCGTATCTGCCGGCGCTGTCCGATGTGATCTTGATGGTAAAGGGAACGTCCTTCATGGGACTTGGCGGCCCCAACCTCGTCAAAGGTGCGACGGGCCAGGTAATAGATGGCGAGACTCTGGGCGGAGCGATGACGCACACCAAGGTGAGCGGTGTCGCGCACTACGCGCTGGATGACGAGCCATCGTGCATCGCCAAGATTCGCGATCTCATCGACCGACTCCCCGCGCCCGCGGTGCCGGCGACGTCACATTCTGTTGATACCAGCGACGACATCGGCGATCTGTTACCCGCGGATCACCGGATGTCGTATGACATGCACGTGCTGCTCAGGCGCATCCTTGATGACGGGGCGCTGGACGAGTTTCAGGGCGAACTTGCGCGCGAGGTCATCTGCGGCGACGCGCGCATCGATGGCCTTCCGATCGCAGTCATCGCCAACCGGCGCGGACTCATAAAGGGGCGCGAGGGCGAGAGGCCCCGTTTTGGCGGCATCATATACGCTGAATCCGCCGAGAAGATGGCATACTTCATCGACAGGTGTGATCGGCAGCGCATTCCGATTCTGTTCGTGCAGGACGTTTCCGGTTTCATGGTCGGCGCTGAGGCCGAGCATGAGGGAATCATTCGCGCCGGAGCTCGGCTGGTGGAAGCGATGGCGACGGCGCGTGTTCCAAAAATTGTTCTGACGGTGAACCATGCGTCCGGCGCGGGCTACTATGCGATGGCCGCGCAGGGCTTCGATCCAGACTTCATCTTCACATGGCCGACGGGAAGGATGGGCGTCATGGAAGGCGAGGCCGCGGTGCAGGCGGTCCATGGTCCCGCGCTCGAAGCGGCGAAGCAGGCAGGCGGCGCGCCGTCCGCAGATGTCGCCGCGGCGACAGAGGAGATGCGCGCGGACTACGAACACCAGTTGGACGCGCGCTACGCCGCCGCTCGCGGATTCGTGGACGCGATCATCCATCCAGAAGATACGCGCGCGGTGCTGTCGGCCGCGCTGCGTGCGACACTGAACAACTCGGGGGCGCACATCGGGCCGTTTGTGCTCCCTCCTTTTGCGACGTAGTACACACGTAACACTCACGCACGTAGCCGCACTCTAATCAGCAGATACACGTCATGGATCAGCGAATAGTCCGCGTTGCAAGCGGCCAGGGCTTCTGGGGCGACTCGCTCGAAGCGCCGCGCCAGCAGGTGGAAGGCGGGCCCGTCGATTACCTCATGCTGGACTATCTGGCCGAGGTCACGATGTCCATTCTGCAGAAGCAGAAGGAGCGCGACCCGTCGATGGGTTACGCCCGCGACTTCGTTGGTGCCATAGAATCCGTGTTCGATGCCGTGAGCGAGCGAGGCGTGCGCGTGATCGCCAACGCCGGCGGCGTTAACCCACCGGCATGTGCGGCGGCCATTCGCGCCGTCGCGGAGAAGCGCGGCAAGCCGCTCAAGGTGGGAGTGGTGACGGGCGATGATCTGCTGCCGCGAATCGACGAGCTGATCGCGAACGGACACGTTCTCGCGAACATGGAGACAGGCGCGCCACTGAGCGATGTGCGTGATCGCGTGCTATCCGCCAATGCGTACATCGGCTCGACGCCGATCGTGGAGGCGCTCGCGCGCGGCGCGCAGGTCGTAATCACCGGCCGCTCTACCGACACGGCGTTAACGATGGCGCCAATCCGATTCGAGTTTGGCTGGAAGCCCGATGATTACGACAGGATGGCTGCCGGAATTGTCGCGGGGCACATTCTGGAGTGCGGTGCCCAGTGCTCCGGCGGGAACTGTCTGTATGATTGGCGCAACATTCCGGACCTGGAGAACGTTGGGTATCCGATTGTGGAGGCGCAGGACGATGGCAGCTTCATAGTCACCAAGCATCCGAATACCGGTGGCCGAGTTTCCGTACACACTGTCACGGAGCAGCTCGTGTACGAGATGGGTGATCCGCATGAGTATATCACGCCTGACGTCGTCGCCGATTTCACGACCATCAACCTGGAAGATGCGGGCCCCGATCGCGTTCGCGTCTCGTGTATCAAGGGCTCGCATCCGACGGACAAGCTCAAGGTCTCGATTGCGTACCGCGCGGGATACAAGGCCGTCGGGACGCTCGTTTACTCCTGGCCCGACGCCCTGGATAAGGCGGAGGCCGCGGATCGCATTCTTCGCGCTCGGCTGGATCGCCTGGGCCTTCACTTCGACGAGATTTTAACCGAGTTCGTCGGTGCGTCGGCGACGCACGGGCCGCTCGCCGGTACGCCGCGTGACGACGCGCCCGAGATCCAACTGCGAGTCGGGGTTCGCTCCGACAGTCGAGCTGACGTCGAGCGTTTCACGCGCGAGATCGCGCCGCTGGTGTTGAATGGGCCGCCGAGCGTGACGGGATTCGCTGGCGGGCGCCCAAAGGTGGAAGAGATCGTTGCGTACTGGCCGGCATTGATCGACAAGACCGTTGTGCAGACGAGTGTGGAGGTGCTGTCATGAAGGTGCGCCTGTTGGACGTGGCACACGCGCGGTCCGGTGACAAGGGAGATACGGCAAACGTCGGCATCGTCGCGATGCGTCCGGAGTTGTATCCACTGTTGGAACGCGAGCTGACGCGCGACCGCGTTGCCGCGCACTTCAGCGGCATGATCACGGGCGGTGTTGATCGGTTCGAGCTTCCCAACCTGTCGGCGCTCAACTTTCTGCTTCACGGCGCACTTGGGGGCGGTGGCACTCTATCGCTCAAGACAGATGCGCAAGGGAAGGTGTATTCAACGGCGCTGCTCCGAATGACGTTGGACATTCCCGATGAAGAGGCGCGCCGGCTCTCGCTTCCAGCCGCGCCTGCACCGGCGCAGTGAATCGCATTCGCGTCGAGTCGGACGGCATGCGCGGGGGCGCGCATAAACGTGGCCGCGCGCGCAACACCTGATTTTCGCGAAAGCGTGCTTTGCTTCTCCAAAGGAAAATGAGGCGGATCGACGCGTTCAAGTTGGCGCTCGCGGCTTGCGCGGCATTTTTGTTCGCGTGGGGAATCCGGGCCGACTCGCCCGCGGTTCGCTGGGGCGGAATTGGCTGTCTTGTGGCCGCGGTTGCGCTCCGTTTCGTAGGTCCGAGGCGTCCGTTAGATTGAGGGTGTGAGCGCCCCCCGAACCATTCCCGAACTACTGGCCCCAGCTGGCTCCCTCGACGCCGTTCGCGCCGCCGTGGCCAACGGTGCGGATGCCGTGTATCTCGGCGCTGAAAAGTTCAACGCGCGCGACGACGGCGCGCAACTGACGCTGGACGAGCTTTCGGCCGCCTGCGCCGTCGCGCATGGGCGCGGCGTGCGGGTGTATCTCACGCTCAACATTCTCGTCAAGCCGGCGGAGCTGGCCGAGGCGCTTGCGTTCCTTGGAGAAGCTATCGATCGCGGCATCGATGCGGCCATCGTCCAGGATATCGGCCTGGTTCGGCTGATTCAGCGTGCGTATCCCGGCTTCGAGATCCACGGCTCCACGCAAATGACGGTGCATGATGTCGCCGGCGCGCGTCTCATGCACCAGCTCGGTATCGACCGGGTGGTGCTCGCGCGCGAGAACACACTGAACGACATTCGCGCCATCCACGCGGCTGTCCCGGAGCTTGGCCTGGAGACTTTCGTCCACGGAGCGCTGTGCATCTCGTACAGCGGCCAGTGCTACATGTCGGGCATGATCTCCGAGCGGAGCGCCAATCGCGGCTCCTGCGCCCAATCGTGCCGCAAGGGCTACTCGCTACGCGACGAGTCCACGGGCGCCACGCTGGACGACGGCTTTCTGATATCGGCGAAGGATCTGGGCGCGTACGACTCGCTCTCCGACATCGCGGATGCGGGCGTCGGATGCCTCAAGGTCGAGGGTCGAAAAAAACGTCCGGAATACGTCGCGACGGTAACACGCGGCTACCGCGATCTGCTGGCGCAGGTGGCGCGCGGAGAAGTTGCTGCCGCCGCTCCGGATGAGGTCCAGCCACTGGTACAGATCTACAGCCGCGGCTTCACGCCCGGTATGTACCGCGGCCGCGCGGGCCGCGACTACATAACGCGCGACCAACCGGACAATCGCGGTGTCGTGCTCGGGACAGTGGTCGAGTCCGGGCTCCGTGAAGTCGTAGTGGATGTGTCGTCCACGATCGCGGTGGGTGACGGCATCGCGTTCCAGTCGGCGAGTACCGCCGGTGAAATGATCGGTGCGAGCGTGACGGCCGTTCGAACGTTGCGTTCACGCGGCGGCATCACGCGCCAGGCGCTGACGCTCCGCGCGCGACCGGTGCAGGGCGCAACGGTTATCCGAACATCCGACGCCACATTGCTCGACACCGCACGCGCCAGCTTCGCAGCGGTCGAGATCCCCGGCGCGCGTAGAACCCGAGTGGACGTGGCGGCGTTCGGCGGCGCTGGCGCTCCGCTCAAGCTGCTCTTCCGCTCGTTGCTAGGCGACGTCACTGTTCGGAGCGAAATCGCACTTGCCCCGGCCAGCAGGCGCTCACTCGACGCCGTGCAGCTGCGGGAGCAGTTGGGCCGGCTCGGTGAAACGTCCTTTGCCCTGGGCGATGTCGACGTGGAAGGTCTCGCCTCAGGGCTGTTTCTCCCCGTGAGCGAGCTGAACAGAATGCGCCAGCAGGCCACGACGGACCTGGCGCAGCGCGCGGATTGGGAGACGATGTCGCTGCAAGGGGAGCGTGGCGTCAGGATCGAAGAGCTAATCGCCGCGCTGGACAGCTCGGCGCCGCCCTCGCCACTCGCGCCGGTCCTCTCGGCGCACGTGTACAACGTTGAGGACGCGCGCGCCGCGGCTCGCGGTGGAGCGACAGAGATCGTGTTCGATCCGTTCCTGCGCCATCCACCAACTCCGCTTTCACGCGTCCGCGCGCTGGCAGGCGAGCTTGCGGCGACCGGTGTAGCACTCAGAATTCGCACGCCAAGCATTGTCCGGCCCGAAGAGCGCAGAGCACTGGATAGGTGGCTCGATCTCGGACTGCCGCTTCTTTCCGGCCACATCGGCCTCGTTGCGGAGCTTGGATCGGGCGGTCGAGATGTTGTCGCTGACTACGCGGTGAACTGCTTCAACCAGCATACCGCCGCTGAGCTGTTCCGCATGGGCGCGCACCGCATCGTCCCGTCCATCGAGCTTACCGTGGCCGAGCTCGGCGATCTCGTGGCGCCATGGAACGGCCGCGGCTTTGACGCGTTCGTATACGGCCGCCCGGAGGGGATGACGATCGAGCACTGTGTTCTCTCGGCAGCGTTCAATCGCGAGCCAACCACGTGCCGCGATCTGTGCGTGCAGAAGCACACCAATGTCTCGCTCACCGATCCGGCAGGCTACACGTTTTCCGTCGCCACCGACAGCGCCTGCCGCAATCGACTGCTGCACTCGCGCCCGGTGGAAGGCTCAGAGTTTCTTCCTCGGCTGTGGGCACACGGGATTCGTGCCTACCACGCAATCTTTAACGTACCCGGCGATGACATCGCCACCATTGTCCGCGGCTACCGCGACGCAATCGACGCGCTCGCCGCTGGCGCGCCGGTGCGATCGAGCGCGGTGCGTGCGCTGGTCGGGTCAACGTTTACTCGGGGCCATTTCGCGCGAGCGGTCTGATGTGCCGCACTGGCCTGTGGCGGCTGTCCGGACAATGCACGAATTTGGACATGCGCGCGCATCGGCGCCGCGCCGCGCGGGTGTTATCGGTTGAATAATGTGCTCATGCACCACGCTACCATAACCGACGCTCGCGCCAAGCTGAAGACGGTCTTCGGCTACCCGGACTTCCGCGCCGGGCAACAAGCGGCTGTAGAATCGGTTCTGGCCGGTAAGGACACGCTAGTGATCCTCCCAACCGGTGGCGGCAAATCGGTCTGCTACCAGGTTCCCGCGCTGCTTCTCCCGGGGCTCACGGTCGTGGTGTCGCCGCTCATCTCATTGATGAAAGACCAGGTAGACGCGCTCGAGGCGCGTGGCATTGCGGCCGCATTCGTCAACAGCACGCTCTCCTCCGCGCAGGTGTCCGACCGGATGGCGCGCGCGGTTCGGGGCGACATCAAGCTTCTGTACATGGCGCCCGAGCGTTTCGACGTCCCAAGCACCGCGCAGCAGTTGCGCAAGGCCGGCGTGTCGCTTCTCGCTATCGACGAAGCACACTGCATCAGCCAATGGGGTCACGACTTTCGGCCCAGCTACCTGCGCATGCGTGCCGTGCGCGAGGCACTGGGGGAACCACCGACCGTCGCGCTCACAGCCACCGCGACTCCCACGGTTCGCCG
This sequence comes from Gemmatimonadales bacterium, assembly GCA_038232435.1. Lineage (GTDB taxonomy): Bacteria > Gemmatimonadota > Gemmatimonadetes > Gemmatimonadales > Gemmatimonadaceae > Fen-1247. The sequence goes on from JBBSHV010000010.1 coordinate 14,745, forward strand.
CGATATCTCGCGCCAGCTCGCGCTGCGCGATCCCACCGTTGTCATTACCGGCTTCGATCGCAGCAATCTCACCTACTCGGTTCTTCCCGCGCGGAATGACGCGGGCAAGGACGCGCTCCTGGTCGACGTGTTGCGCGAGCGCGAAGGGCTGGCCGTGGTGTACGCTTCGACTCGGCGCGCAGTGGAGCGGCTCGCGATGTTGCTCCAGCGCGAGGGAATACCTGCCGCGGCGTATCATGCCGGGCTGGATGACGAACGGCGGCATGAAGTGCAGGAGGCTTTCATGCGTGAGGGCGTTCGCGCGATCGTCGCCACCAACGCATTTGGCATGGGGATAGACAAGGCCAACGTTCGGCTGGTGATCCACCACTCCATGCCGGGGACGTTGGAGGCGTACTATCAGGAAGCCGGGCGCGCCGGACGCGACGGTCAGCCCTCTGAGGCGATCCTATTGCACGCTTTCCAGGATCGGTTCACGCACGAGTATTTCATCAAAAGCGCGTACCCGGACCGCGACATGGTAGCGCGCGTTTACGCGCTGCTGCAGCGCCGCGCCGACGCGACAGGCACCGTCACAGGCTCGCCCGACGAGCTGGCGGCAGCGATGCCTGGCAAGGTGAGCGGCCGAGATCTGGAGAGTGCGCTTCGGATCCTGGAACAGGCGGGCGCGACCGCCAAATCGTTGGAATCAGCGTCCAATGTGCGCGTGCGCCTTCTCGCAACGCCCGACCGGATCAAGCGCGAGCTTGGCTCAGAGCCATCGCTGGAGCTGTCGCTACTGCGCGCTCTCTGGCGAGTCGGAGGCGATGCGCTTCACACCGGAACCGTTATCGATCTGGCCGCTCTGCCATCCGGACTCGGCGGCGCCGCGGAGCTCCAGGACGCCTTGGAAGCGCTACAGGACCGGCAGTTCGTAACCGTGCAGCGACTGGGCGGCGGCACCACGCTCACGGCGCCGGCGCGGAAGCTGGACGAGTTTCGCGTAGACTGGCCCGCGCTCGACGGCCGTCGCGATTCGGAGCTGGATAAGCTCAAGGCTGTCCAGAGCTACGCCTACGCCAAGACGTGCAGGCGCTCTTTCGTTCTGCGTTACTTCGGCGATCCAGCCGCTCGCGATCGCTGTACTGGTTGCGACAATTGCCTGGGTACCACTGCCCAGCGTCCGAGCGCGCAGGGGCCCGCTCCGCCTCGCGCGCGCTCTGCGCGTTCCGTCGACAAGACCGGCAGCACCGGCACGACGGGTGTGGGCGCCAAGGCCGCGAGCGCACCGCCTGTCGACACGGCGACCGCGGATCTCGCGCCCGAGGCGCGCGAGCGGTTCGAGCGACTGCGCGAGCTGCGCCGGAACATCGCGCGCGAAGCGCAGGTGCCTCCGTATATTGTGTTCGACGACAGGACCTTGCGACAGATAGCCGTCCACCGCCCGCGCACCCTGGAGGCCTTCGGCGGTCTCAGAGGAATCGGGCCCGTAAAGACTGAGAAATTTGGCCCGCGCTTCCTTGCCGCGATGGCCGAAGCCGAGCCGCGTTAATCAATCCCTGAATGGACGATTCTTTTTACTTCACAGAGCAGAACCTCGCCGTCCGCGACATGGTGCGCCAGTTCGCGCGCGACGAGGTGGCGCCTGTCGCGGCCAGTCTCGACGCTGACGCCAAGTTCCCGTGGGACAACGTCAAGAAGATGGGCGAGCTCGGTCTGTTGGGCGTCCCGTGGAGCGAGGAGCTAGGTGGGTCCGGCATGGACCTCACCAGCTACATCATCGTGCTGCACGAGCTCGCCAAAGTCGACGCTTCGCACGCGATCACCATCTCCGCCCACACCACGCTCGGCACGTCTCCGATCGTCAACTTCGGAACGGAGAAGCAGCGTCAATGCTACGTCCCATTGCTGGCCAGCGGCAAGGTTCTGGGTGGATTCGGTCTGACGGAGCCGTCTGCCGGAAGCGATGCCGGCGGCACCCGTTCCACAGCCGTGAAAAAAGGCGATAGGTACATTCTCAATGGTTCCAAGATCTTCATCACCCACGGTGGAGTGGGCGAGATATTCGTCGCGACCGCGGTCACTGACCCTTCGCGCGGGAGCAAGGGCATCAGCTCCTTCATCCTTACCAAGGACACGGTTGATCTCGCCGTGGCTCAGGGGCTCGGCGTAGGCCACGACGACTCGCTCCCCAAGCTACCCGGCTTTCGCTCCGGCAAAAAGGAAGACAAACTCGGCTGGCGCGCTTCCGACACTCGCGAGCTCATCTTCGAGGACGTTGAAGTGCCCGCCGAGAACCTGCTGGGCGGTGAAGGGGAGGGCTTCACGAACTTCATGCAGACGCTGGATGCCGGACGCATAGGCATCGGTGCCCTGTCACTTGGAATCGCGGAGGGCGCGTACGAGGAAGCGCTCAAGTACGCGGCGACGCGCAAGCAGTTCGGGCAGCCGATCGCCACCTTCCAGGGGATACAATTTCAGTTGTCTGACATGGCCACCGAGATCGAGGCTGGCAAGCATCTGGTGTATCACGCTGCGTGGCTCTCCCAACACAAGAAGCCGTATTCCAAGGAAGCCGCGATGGCCAAGCTCTTCTGCTCCGAACTGGCGATGCGCGCGACGACCAAGGCCGTGCAGGTCCTCGGTGGCTACGGCTATACCAAGGATTATCCTGTGGAGCGCATGATGCGCGACGCCAAGATCTGCGAGATTGGTGAAGGGACATCCGAGATTCAGCGAATGGTCATTGGTCGACAGATTCTGAAAGACCTGGAGGCGTGATCTACTCCGAAGTAGCCAAGCGGCTCCGATTGCCGCTTGGCTTCGCACTTGGAATCGCGTACGTGATCTTCGCGCGTCCGACGTGGGGTTCCTTCAAATTGGGCGGTGCCATCGCGCTCGTGGGAGTGCTGGTTAGAGGATGGGCGTCCGGCCACATCACCAAGAACGAGCGCCTCGCGACCGGTGGTCCGTACGCGCACACGCGTAACCCGCTGTACTTCGGCAGCTTTTTGATCGCTGCCGGTTTCGCGATCGCGGCGCACTGGAGTCTGCTCGTTGCGGTGGTCGCGTTCTTCGCGCTCATCTACTATCCGACAATGCGCCGAGAGGTGGCCAATATCCACGGCCGCTTCCCTGAAGCGTATTCGAGCTATGCCACCAACGTCCCGTTATTTTTTCCGCGTCCCACGCCGTGGCGCGGCGATGCGGCCTCCATGAACGGTTTCGATCCGGCGCTGTACATGAAGCACGGCGAGTGGAAAGCGGGCGTAACTTACGCTCTGGCAATGATTTGGCTGGCGTACAGGGCCTCCAAGGCGTAAATTGTAAGTGTCGGCGCCTCGGTATGGGCGCCCCCGCATATTCCTTATTCTGGCCGCGTGCGGGCGGGATCCTGTAACACGATCCCACATTCGGCGCGGGCAACAATGAAACGAGAAATCCTCATAAACGCGGCTGCGCGCGAAACGCGCGTCGCGATTCTGGAGGACGACCGGCTTGTAGAGCTGCTGGTCGACCGTCCGGACAATCGCCGTATGATCGGCGACATCTATCTCGGGAAGGTTGAAGCCGTCCTCCCGGGCATTCAGGCAGCCTTCGTCAACATCGGTACGGAGAAGAGCGCCTTCCTCCACGCGTCGGACGTTCTGGCCGACGACTCCGATGACGACGTCGACCTGGACGAGCCGGACGACGACAGCCCGTATGCTGACGTCGTGTTGGCCGACGGAAAGCCCAACGCCGACGGCAGCGCTGGTGGCAAGGCCAACGGAAATGGCCAGCCAGCCGGAAATGGCCAGTCCGCCGGAAACGGCCATGGCCGCAAGAAGGCGCCGCCCATCCAGGACGTTCTCAAGCGCGGCCAGGATCTGCTGGTCCAGGTGAGCAAGGAACCGATCTCGACCAAGGGACCGCGCGTGACCGCGCAGATCTCATTGGCCGGCCGCTTCCTCGTCTACATACCGGGAGGGTCCACCAAGGTCGGTGTGAGTCGCAAGATCGGTGCGACCGCCGAGCGGCAGCGGCTCAAGGAGATGGTGCGCGGCTTTCTGCCGGAGAAGTCCGGTGGCGTGATCGTCCGCACCGTGAGCGAGGACGTGACACCGGACATGCTCAAGCGTGAGCTCGAGTCGCTCATGTCGCAGTGGAAGCGGATCAAGAAGAAAACGCGCTTTGTCCGTGCTCCCACGCTGGTTCACCGGGAGACCGGGCTCACTCGCGGCCTGGTGCGCGATCTGTTCAGCGCCAAGGTCGACTCGCTTACCGTGGACTCCAAGCCGGTCTTCACAGAGGTCGTCGAGTACATCGAGGATATTGCCCCCGACCTGGTCCAGCGCGTCAAACTGTACGAGGGAGAGACGCCGCTCTTTGACGAGTTCGACATAGAGGGCGAGATCCGCGACATCTTCAAGCGTCGCTGCGATCTTCCGTCAGGTGGCTACCTCATCGTCGAGCCGACCGAGGCTCTGGTCTCGATCGACGTCAACTCCGGTCGGTACACGGGGAAGAAAGACCCTGAGCAGACGGTCCTCCGCACCAACATGGAAGCGGCCGCCGAGATCGCTCGGCAATTGCGCCTCCGCGACGTGGGTGGAATCATTGTGGCCGATTTCATCGACATGGAGTCCAAGCAGAATCGGGAGAAGGTGCTGCAGGAGATCCGCAATCACCTGTCGCGTGACCGTGCCCGCACTAAGGCATTCGCCGTGAGCGAGCTCGGCCTGATCGAGATGACGCGGCAGCGCGTGCGCCAGAGTCATTACCAGAGCATGACCGAGGCCTGCCCGACCTGTTCCGGTAGCGGCCGCGTCTTCACGCCCGAGACAATTGTCAGGCGCATGGAGCGGTCGGTCAAGCGGATGGTCGTCGAGGGTCGCAAGGACAACCTTCTCGTCAAGTTGCATCCGGAAGTCGCGATGTATGTCCTGGAGCAGGAGCGCGACCTGGTCGCCAAGTTGCAGAAAGTCGCCTCGTTCTCTCTGGAGCTTCGAGACGATCCCCTCCTGCGTCCGGACGAGTTCAAGCTGGTCGTCAAATCGCAGGGCCGTGACGTCACGCAGCAGTACGCGCTAGCGTAGGTGCGACCGGCGTCGGCTTCTCGGCGTGTGACGACGGCCGGTCGCCGTAAGTGACACACCCGCGACCCCGAACAGTTGTCATTGTTTGACACCCGGTGCCGCCTTAGCTATACTCTATGGCTGTACTAAAACTCCGCTATTAAAATGTCCTACGCCATTATTCGCACCGGCGGCAAGCAGTTCAGTGTCGAGCCGGGCAAGACATATCGTATCCCGTCCCTCGTCGGCGAGGCCGGCGACAAGGTGACGTTCTCCGACGTTCTCTTGGGTAACGACGGCAACAAGACCCACGTCGGTGTCCCGTCGCTCTCCGGCGCTGCGGTCGCGGCCGAGATCGTCAAGCACGGACGCGGCGAGAAGATCATCGTCTTCAAGCAGAAGCGGCGCAAGAACTACGCGCGCAAGCAGGGACACCGTCAGGGCTTTACCGAGATTAGAATCGGCGACATCACCTTCGCCTGAGGCTTAGCAAACATGGCACATAAAAAAGGCGTCGGCTCTACCCGCAACGGGCGCGATAGCAACGCACAGTATCGTGGCGTGAAGAAGTTCGGCGGCGAGCGCGTCATCGCCGGCAACATCATCCTGCGCCAGTGCGGCACCAAGTGGCACCCGGGCCGCAACGTCGGCCTCGGCTCCGACTACACCATCTACTCGCTCATTGACGGCGTTGTTAAGTTCGAGCACAAGAGCAAGACCCGCCTCAAGGTCAGCGTCTACCCCGAGCAGCCCCGGGAGCAGGTCGAAGTAGCGACGGCGTAAACGCGAACGTACCACTGGATACGAAGAAGGGCTCCCAAATCGGGAGCCCTTCTTTTGCATGTGTCCACCCGCCGCCTATACACAGGCCTACGGTTTCGCCTCGTAATTTGGCGGCAATGTTTTGTACCGTTGCGTCAGCATGTCCTGACGGCTTGGCGCCATCACTTCCTGACCCCGGATCAGCACGTGCTCCACACGCGTCGAAAACTCGAACGGATCTCCGCTCCAGATCACGAGGTTGGCGTCCCGGCCGGGCTGTAGCGATCCGATCTGGTTAGCGACTCCGAACAGCTCCGCTGGCGTCAGTGTCACCGCGCGCAACGCCGCGTCATGGTCCATACCGTACGACACCGCGTTACCAGCCTCGTACTTCACGTTGCGCACGTTGAACAGCTCCTCGTCACCGTCACCGTTGTTTCCGATGATCGCGACCGGAACGCCCGCCTTGTTCAGGATCGCGACGTTCTCCTGCCGTTGGTTCAGCGTCTCGTAGCTGCTCGGGATGTTGTTCATCGCGCCCGCGATCACGGGAACGCGCGCCGCCGCAAGATCACTGGCCGCGAGCCACGCCTCGGCGCCGCCCAGAATCATGATCTTGAGACTGAACTCTTTCGCGAGCCTGAGCGCGCCCTCGATATCGTCAACACGATCAGCCACGATCACGAGCGGAAGCTTCCCCTCGACCACGGGAATCATTGCTTCCAGATCGGGCCGCGAGACGCTCAGCTCGCGCGACACCGCGCGGTCGTAGTCAGTGCGATGCCGCTCGTAGAACTTCACGTCTTCCAACAGCGTACGCAGCTTGCCGACGAGCTCGCCGCGTGCCGACGTGCCGCCCTGCGGCGGGTTCTTGACCTGCGCGATCATCGCGACGGGAGCACGCCGCAGCATCTGCGCAGCGTGGCCGCTTACCACATCTACCACAGCTGCCTGTCCGGCTACGAGTCCGCCCTCGGGCGCGACGACAACGCTCGTGATGCCCTCGTTCCGTGTCGGTGCCCAGAAGACAGACTCCGAGTTGAGCCCGTCCCACGCGCGAAAAGATGCCGCGACATTGTTGTTACCCTGCGCCGACACATCGCGTGTGTTCCGTTCGCCACCTACCTCCACCAGCCCGAGCTGCGTCGAGGCGTCAATGAAACCGGGCGTCACGACCTTTCCAGCCGCGTCGATGCGCTGCGCGTCGGCGGGAACAGCTACGTTGGCGCCGACCGCAACGATTTTTCCATCGCGAACGAGAACGGTGCCATTCTGAATTGGCGCGCCGCTCACCGGATACACAGTCCCGCCGGTGACCGCGATCGTCTGTGCATGCGCCAGGAGCGGAAATAGCGCGAGTGCGCCCGCGACTCCGGCGCGCACGATACAGGTCAGGGAGCGGCGGCGTCCTTTCATTATCGAATCCGTAATCATTTATTGGTTAGTCCCACGCACGTAGCCGAGGTCGAAGTCGGTGCGCCAGCGCTGCGACGGGTCGTTTCGGTCGAATAACATCGCGCCGTCAATCCATACTTTTTCAGCCTTGCTGTAGACGCTGAACGGATCGCCGCTCCACAACACCACGTCGGCGTCCTTGCCGGCGACGAGCGATCCGATCCGATCGTCCAGGCCAAGAGCCCAGGCGGGATTGATCGTCATCCATTTGAGTGCCTTATCCTTGCTGATGTCGAGACCGGCAGCGCGACCGGCGTACATCGCTTTGGCAATTTCCTGGTTCAGACGTTGCGCTCCCGACGGATCATCCGAGTGAATCATCCCCGTCGCGCCCGCCGCATCCACTAGCGCGAGATTTGCCTTGATCCCGTCCATCGCTTCCTGCTTGAATCCACCCCAGTCAGCCCACACCGCTCCGCCGGTCCCGTTCTGGCGCAGAAGATCCGCGACCTTGTACGCCTCCACCGCGTGATGGAACGCGCGCACCTTGTAGCCGAACTCCTTGGCGATGTCGAGCATCTGCGCCATCTCGTCGGCGCGGTAACAGTGGTTGTGCACCAGAATGTTGCCGCGTAGCACTTCGGCCAGCGTTTCCAGTCCCAGATCACGCGTCGGCGGCGTTCCCTTGTGGGTCGCGTTCCACTCGTCCCACTTGCGGCGATACTCAGTTGCCTGAATGAAGGCCGCGCGATAACCAGCGACATTTCCCATGCGCGTGGAAGGACCGCGCGTGCGATACACTCGCTTGGGATTTTCACCACACGCCATCTTGAGACCGTACTTCGCGTCCGGAAACTTCATCCCCTGAACGGTGCGCGATGGCACCACCTTGAGAACCGCGCTGCGACCGCCGATGAGATTGGCGGAGCCCGGAAGTATCTGCACGGTCGTGACGCCGCCCGCGAGAATGCGCGGGAACTGTGGGTCCTGCGGCCACACCGAATGCTCGGCCCACACGTTGGCCGTTACTGGATTGGTCGCCTCGTTCCCGTCGTCCAGGCCGCCGCCGCCCGGTGCGGAGTAGACGCCAAGATGCGAGTGAACGTCAATGATTCCGGGCGTCACATACTTGCCCGTCCCGTCGACGACCACGGCGTCCGACGGCGCCGTTACATCGGTCCCGACAGCCACGATTTTGCCATCGCGCAGGAGGATCGACGCATTCTGTAGCGTCGGTCCCGCCGCGGTCATGATCGTCGCATTCCTGATGAACGTGGTGCGCGACGGGAAGCGGGTGTACGTGCTCGGGAACGGGTTCGCGTTGGGTGTGGAGACCGCTCCAAGCTGCGGTCGAGCGCGCGCGGAATCAGTGGCGGCTTTCGAGGCGGAAGGCGTGGGCGCCTGACTCGCGTTGCGATTACCGGCGCACGCCGCGCTCGCGGTGGCCGCTGCGAAGAGAACGAAAAGACCAGGACGGCTAAACTGTCGCATCCAGTGCGGAGCTCCGTAGTGTGGGCGAAAGAGGAACGGGCGAGGGGCGGAGCGGCAAGTCAGTGCAGATGCCAGCCACTCCAAGGTCCTTGAATACGCGCCAATCCGCGGGTGTGTTGGCGGTCCACGCGATGACGCGTCCGCCAGCGGCGCTCACCCGCTCAACCAGCTCACGGTCGATCATCTCGTGCCACTGCCACAGGTCAGTTGCCTCCGCCGAGCGTAGCGCGTGCGCGCTGTCGACCAGTTTGCTGGCCTGAAGAATTCCGGTGCGAAGTGCCGGGGCCTGCCGTTTGAGGCGCAACATGGACACGTGGTCAAACGAGTGCACGGACGTATCGGCGCGCGAGGCCAGAAGGACTTCGGCGACGTTGGATTCGACGTCGCGACTCTTCAGCTCCACGTACACATGCGCTCTGCCGGCGAGCAGCTCGAGCACCTCGTCCAGGCGGGGAAGCAGCGGCGCGGCCGAGCGTAGCGTTTCGAAGAACGTGCCACGAATGGACAGCGCGAATTTCGGTGTGACCACATCCTCTTCGTGGTTCACGACGCACACGCCGTCCGCGGTAACGTGAACGTCCAGCTCGACAGCATCAAAGCCGAGATCGACAGCGCGTTGGAATGCGTCGATAGTGTTTTCCGTAAACACGTCGTGCACGCCGCGGTGGGCGATGAACTCCATCGAGCCGGCGGTACCCGCTATGTCTATCATGTCCGTCATCCTTCCTCGTCCCCCCTCGCTCCGCCACCGGTGAATCCGCGGACGAAGAGATCGTAGATCGCGCGACTGGCGCCCCCGAAGTTCTGTGCCGTGTCAGTGATCCCCCATTGTCTGGGCCCGCTCATCATCGCGAACAGCATGTCGGCGCCGAATTCGTTAGTCACGGGCGCGGGCGACTCCTGGCGAACGCGGTCGAGGATGTCGCGCAGGACCCGCACGTACTGCAGCCGCTTGAACTCCACGATCTCACGCCGCTCGTCCGCCGCGCCGGGGGCGGTTTCGTGGGCCAGTACCCTCACGAAAGCGGGGTGGTCATCCATGTACGAGATGTGATTTTCCGTAAAACGAAGAAGCTGCTCGCGCGGCCGTGTGACCGTGGCGAGCGCCTGGGCCGCCGACGCGAGCAGAGCGTCTACCGTACGCGATTGGATTTCGTACAGGAGCGAAGACTTACCGCGGGTGTAATAATAGATGCCCGACAGCGAGATCCCCGAATCGTGGGCGATGTCGCGCATGCTGGTGCCACTGTACCCCCGCGTCGCGAACGTCGCGGCCGCGGCCGATAGCAGAGTATCAAGCTTGGGCACTCGCGCGCTTGACTGGGTGGGAGACGGAGTGGAAGGGGAAGAGGGTGGTTCAGGTGGGGGCGTGTTCTCGTCGGGCATCTTGGCACTCCGGCCGAACGTATGTCGAGCGATTTGAACGCTCGTTCTGAGAAAGTAGGCTCTGAAAAGAAATGCGTCAATGTCCAGCACTTAACATACCCGTTCGAGCAGCGTCTATTTAGCGTGTGGAAGTCACAGCCGATCCCGCCGCCGACCCGTCGGACACAGAGCTCATCCGCCGATGGCGATCGGGCGACGGAGTAGCGGCCACCAAATTGGTGGAGCGGCATGCGCCCGCGGTGGCCCGGTTCGTGGCAACTTCTGGCGAGCGCAATAATGTTGATGAAGTTGTTCAGGACACGTTTGTGCGCGCGTTCGGCGCGATGGACAGCTTTCGCGGCGACAGCGCTTTTAGAACATGGCTTTTCACGATAGCGCGGCGCCTCGTTCTGGACCGGCGCCGCTCCGAGCGAAGGAGCCGCAACGTCTCGAGCGTGGAGGAGGGCGATGCTGTTACACAGTTCGACGCCCTGGATGGCATGGTCGCTGACGAATCGCTGTTACGCGTGGGGCGAGCGCTGAATGCCTTGTCGCCCAAGCAGCGTGAGACCTTTACGCTACGAGTGGAGCAGGGGCTTTCGTACAAGGAAATTGCTGATATAACCGGCAGTACAGAGGGCGCCGCGCGCGTCCACTACCACAACGCGATGCGCGCGGTGAAGGAGTTTCTCGATGAATGATTGTCAAAATGTAGCTGTACGTGAGGCGCTTCCGGATCTGGCCCACGGCGCGCTCGCTCAGCGCGAGCGGACGCGGGTGCTGATTCACCTGGAGGGCTGCGACGACTGCGCCGACGAGCTTGCGATCATACGCGCAGTCATCGCGATTACCGCCACGCCCGCGATCGACCTGGCCGCCATCTCGGCCGCAATCCCATCGTACAATGTCGGTACTAATCATGACCATGCGCATCAGCGACGTTTCCACGTCGCGCACCTCCGCCTCGCGGCCGCGCTGCTGCTCGGCGCCGCGGGCGTGACGGCGCTGGTAGTGGAGCACCAGCGCAGCACTGTCGCACTTCCCATGACGATGGCGGCGGGGGCGGCGGGGTCCTCTGTACCAGGCCGGGAGCGTGGCGTCGCGCTTGTCGGCACGGCCGACCTGAGCGATGACAACCTGGCGCAATTGATTCAATCAATGGGACACATAGATGCAGTACCGCCCGCCGAGCCCGATCCGGTGATGCCGGCGGTCTTCGACCGAGACGCTTCATGAACGCGAAATTCGCTTCACTTGCCTTGATACTGGCTGTATGCACCTCGACCGCCGGCGCGCAGAAGTTCGCTCAGCCAACGCGCGACGACGGACAGCGTCGTGCGGCGCTGGAGCAGGAGTTCCGCGACCGTGGCGAGCAGCTCGTTCGCGAGCGGCTCAATCTCACCGACGACCAGGTGCGCCGCCTACGCGACGTCAACACTCGGCTGTCCGGCCGGCGCCGCACGCTGGTGGAACAGGAGCGCACAGCGCGCGTGGCGCTGCGGCAGGAGATGGGGCGCGGTAAGGCCGCGGACCAGGCGCGGGTATCGCAACTGATGGCCCAGGGGGACGCACTTCAGCAGCAGCGCATCCAACTACGGCAGGACGAGCAGAAGGAGCTCTCCGCGTTCCTGACGCCAGTACAGCAGGCGCAGTACTACGGGCTGCAGGCGCAGCTGCGGGCCAAGATGCGCGAGATGCGGCAGCAGAGCGGGGACACAAGCGGGCTGGGAACGCCGTAACCCGCGCCGTCCGGGGGATTCCACGGCGCGATAGGAGGGTAGGGGCGACCTGCGGTCGCTCCTACCCTCGGCCGCATCGAATGTGGTTGCATCGGCGGACTGACCGCGGCTAGGCGCCGGGCTACCGCTGCTTGGGACTACCGCCGCGGTTTCGAGGGGACCTCACGCTGCATCGCGCGCCTGGTCCCGCGCCCTCTGGAGCGATCGCCGGGGCCCCGGCGCCGGCTTGGACGGCATTCAGTACCGGTGCCGGCACGAGGCTGACGAGGTCGCTCTGGCAGTGTACGATCGCGCTGCCGGAGCGCTTGAAGTGGCGACGTCCATGGGCGTTCGCGCGGATCGAAGCTGGTTCGGTTCTGTGCTCGATCGCTACGGCCTCGCACTCGTCGATTGAGGCACACGATGGGAGTTTCGCCCACCGTGAGCCTTCGTTACCGCTCGGGCCGCGCGTGGCTGACGGCGCGAATCGTGCGACTCGAGTTGAGCCGCTGGCGTTGAGCGCTAAACTTCGCATGCGCCCGACCTAATTCATCGCCCAATGACTACAAGCAGACAAACCGAGAATCTGGGTTTCGCCGACATACGCGCTCTGATCGACGCTGCGCACACGCTCCCGCTGAACGACCGTACCACGCTGCTCAAAGGACTCATCCCCAGCATCGCCGGAGCCATGTCGCCTGAGGACTTTGACGCTTTCATGCTCGAGTTGCGTCTCAAAGGCCGACGCTGGTACGAAGCAGCATCGCATCCGGGCGAGGGAAGTGCAACTCGCGAGATCCCGGGCGAGCGGTCTGTAGAAGGACGCTGACCACAGTTCTGGACTCGTAGTAGCACGCAAGTAGCACGCAAGTAGCACGCAACGACACGTCGTGACGCGTACCGACGCGCAGCCAGCCAAGCGCACCGTCGCATCTCTACGCGGCCCGATCCGGCCGCGCGGATCAAAGGCTCGGCTGTACCCGGCGAAAGAACACTTCGAGCGGGGCGAGCATGTGCTGCCAGGTCCGCTCGCCAATGTCGCAACTTGCCTCGCGAGCGGCCTGGCGCGCGACTGCCTTTACGTCCGCAACAATTGCCGGCCCGTGTCCGCCCCTCGCCTCCAGTTGGTAACCGCGCTCCAGAACCGCTCGGCGAACTTCATCCATCGTCGCCGTGTCTGCGAAATACTGCACTATAACGTTGTGCAGCGACGTGAGCGGATGCGCCACCGCCGTCATTCCCATCACACTAGACTCCTGCGACCCCACTGCTGACGCTGTGCTCATCGTCGTGCCGTCTGCTGCATTCGGGCTGTCTTCGGTATCGCTAAGTGCATTCTATGCTGTCCCGGCGCCGGAGGGAAGGGCGGCAAGACGAATCAGCCACGGTCTACCGCCCGTACCCGGGCGCCGTGCGTTGGACAGGAACACGTCCGTCTTACTCGACCAGTTCCGCCCGCGCCGTGCGGATCATCGCCAGAAGCTGATCGTCGGCCATCAGGTGCCAACACGCCGGGAATGTGTGGATGTGGCGAGCGAGCCGTCCGGTGGAGGCCAGAAGGCAGCGAACGGGCAAGCCCGTGGCGTCCCACTCGACGATTTCATGGACTCGCCACGCGATCTTATCATCCCGCAGAACCCTTGTAAGCCGCGAGAACTCTCCTGCGAGGACGACGCTCCTGACTCCCGGGCTCGCTTTCATGTGACGTCCTCCAGGAGCCGCTACGAAGTGGTTGATCGTGCCTCAGTTGCTGCCTGTGTTGCTGCCT
>JBBSHV010000011.1:0-27538 GCA_038232435.1 Gemmatimonadales bacterium
CCTCCTGTTCGTGATACTCACCGATCAGGAAAGAGGTGACTTCCCATGTCGTCAGATGGAGCGCGAGATCCTGAATGAAGTGCTCCAGGCCCATGGCACGTTCAAGATCGGCTGAATGCAACGGTATCCCGCGGACGGCGATCGTTCGAAAGGAGTCGACAACGACGATACCGGGCCGATAGCGCTCGATCTCCGCCTTTATTCGCTCCAGTACCCTGCCCAGATCCTGGTCCAGGACCTCGGCGCTCAGATTGACGAAGCGTACGGCGGACCCCACGAGCTCCGGCTTGAAGAAGCGGAATCGCCGCTGGTAGCGGAGCATCTTGAGGGTGGGTTCGCCGAGCAGCGTGAACAAGAGTGCGGGGCGCTCTGCCGTGGCGTTCGCGAAGATGATTTGCTGCGCCAGGGTCGTCTTTCCAGACCCCGGTGGGCCGGCAATCATGTTGAAGGAGTATTCGGGCAGCCCACCGCCGAGCACCGCATCGAGGCCAGGCACTCCGGTCTCGAGGTTCCGGATCAGGTCCGTCGCATCATTGGTTGCTCCGTCGGTTGCGCGGCTGGCATCGTTACTGGTCATGATGCTACCTCTCCGCGGCCGGGGCGGCGCGGCGCGGCGTCGGCCGCAAGGCGGGGTGCAGTGCCAAGCGTGGTCAAAGGCGTGATTTCGGGCGTGTTCAGCGGCAACTCTTCCAGCAGGCTCATCGCAATGTCCTCTCCAATCAGTCCATTCAGCATTGTAATGATCGATATTAGCGCGGCTGTGGCCGCTTCCACGGTCGCCTCGCTGCCGTACTCGCGGGCGTTATCGGCGAGGTAATCAAGGTGTGGGGCAGCTTGTCGGAACCGCACACCCCTAAGCACAGGGTGCTGCGGCACGGCGAGAGCGATGGCGCGGCTGAACAAGGCCCCGGATCCGGCGGTCCCGACCCACTGCGCGAGATTGCAAAACAGGTGCGAGAACACATGTTCCGCACCAGCCGCCACGGCATCGGGAGTACCGTGCTCTGGAATTTCACGGGCAAGAAGGAGATGCGCGGTCGCTCGTGCGTTTGGTGAATCCGACCCGGTCAAATCGTTTCGTTTACCTATGTTCACTCGCTGCGGCGGCTTGGGCAGTGTTGATAGCCAAGGAAGGATACTTCGGTGGTATCTCCTCGCGCTTCTTGGGGTGGAGTATACCGCACAATCAGAGCCGCCGCTCGGTAAACGATTCCGCTGCTAGTCGCCCGTGCAGTGGAACCAGCAGTCGGTCCACATCGCACCCAGCGCATTCTTCGCAACATCGGTCCATCCGGCCGCCGAGCATCTCCGGCGCGGCGCTTGTGGAATTGGACATGAAGACCGTCGCGAATGTCGGAGCTCCCCGCTGGCGCGCGACCGGATGGGGCGCAGAAGGCGGAAAGAACCAGCATGGCGAGCGGTGCAGCAGCTGAGATCGCAGACATGCGGACCGTTCGAGTCAGCTCAACGGTCAGGGCAAAACCTGCACTCCACGCCAGAAGGCAACGCGGTCGCGGATGGATGCGGCTGCGTGTTTGGGGTCGGGGTAGTACCATGCCGCGCCCGGATTGATCTGGCCGTTCACCACGACGTCATAATAGCGCGCTGTTCCCTTCCACGGACATGTGGTTTGCTGATTACTGGGCCGGAAGTGTTTACTCACGAGCGACTCGGGTGTGAAATAGTAGTTTCCTTCCACCACGACCGTGTCATCGCTCTCGGCCAGCGTAGCTCCCTGCCAGACTGCACGTGCCATGCATCGCATCCTCTGGTAAGCGTTGTAGTAGGGCGTCTAAGATCTAGCGCGGCAGCGGGCCAGAGTAGACTAGCTGCTCCGCGCGGCAACTATCTCTTTCTTTTCCCGCCAGGTGAAGCTCCGGCCGCATTGAGTGCACACGTAGTTGCCGGTGTGCGGGCCGTGGTCATACTCCTTGGCGAAGCTGGGGTGGTCACAGGGTTTGTTACCCCACTCATCCATAATTCGCCGGGCGAGCTTTATTTGCATCGGTGGTGCCGTAGTGGTGAAAAAGCGGGAGGTAGGGAGCTCGGGATGGCCGGGCACCCCGGAGTGCCAAGCAGCGCGCGCGCAACTGCCTCCTTACGATAGCTGAAGATCCGCTCAAGTTGGTGGCGGACAACCGGATGGGCCAGTCTGCCGAGTGGTCCAAACGGAAGCGCGTAGCGCACCTTGTCCTCGATCACCGTATCGCCGCCTTCCTCGCGGAAGCGGTGCGTGTGCAGCCAGAGCGCGTACGGGCCGCGGAGCTGTGTATCCGCGAATTCATCGGGCGGGTTCCAGAGCGTGATCTCCGTTCGCCAGCGCATCGGCAAACCGTACAGCCTGATGGTGTAGTCGATCAGAGCCCCCGGCCGCATGTCGATCGGCTGCGGGGACGTAATCTTGAACTGCATCTCCGGCGGCGTAATCAGCCCCAGATTGGCCGCGTCGGCGAAGAAGGCGAAGACTTCCTGTCGGGGCAGGGGTAGCCGGGTTGTCGCATCGAGTGTGTATTGCTTCACTCCTAAGACTACACCCGAACCTGATACTCAGCGTGCTCGAAAGCGTGCAATCTGACACGGGTATCGCCTCCGGCACGAATCCCGCTCGGTGGCATCGACGCATGCCAGACGAGCGCACCTGTTTCCCGCAATTTCTCTTCGCCACAGGCATTGAAGGGAGCTATCCCCGCATCATGCTCCCCAGTGGCAAGTCGGTGCGCGTGGACGAGTTCGAGAAGTGCGGCCACTACGAGCACTGGAAGCAGGACTTCGATCTCGTAAAAGAGATGGGGATCGACTTCCTCCGCTACGGCCCTCCGTACTACTGCACGCACACCGGACCTGGCCAGTACGACTGGAGCTTCGCGGACGAGACCTTCAACCGTCTGCGCGAGCTGGGCATCAAGCCGATCGCCGATTTGTGTCACTTCGGCGTTCCGGATTGGCTCGGCGACTTCCAGAACCCGGAATGGCCGCGCTTCTTCGCAGAGTACACGCGCGCATTCGCGGAGCGGTACCCGTGGGTGAATCTGTTCACCCCAGTGAATGAGATCTTCGTCGCCGCGACATTCTCGGCGCAGTACGGCTGGTGGAACGAGCGATGCTCGGACCACCGCTCGTTCATCACGGCGCTGAAGCATCTGTGCAAGGCAAATGTGCTCGCGATGCAGACTGTCATCGAGGGCAGGGCGCAGCCGACGTTCATCCAGAGCGAATCGTCGGAATACTTTCACGCTGAAGATCCGAGCTGCCTGGCGCTTGCTCATGCGCTTAACGAGAAACGTTTCCTGGCACTCGACCTGTCGTACGGCTATCCCATTTCGTCGGAGATGTACGAGTACACGCAGGACAACGGATTGACCAAGCAAGAATATCACTGGTTCCGCGACAACCACGTAAAAGCGCACTGTGTCATGGGGACGGATTACTACTGGACCAATGAGCACATGGTGCACGCGGACGGCAGCTACACCGAGTCTGGCGAGATCTTTGGCTACTACATCATCACGCGTGAGTACTACGATCGGTACCGATTACCCGTCATGCATACGGAGACCAACATCGCCGAGCCGAACTCCGTGCAGTGGCTCAAGAAAGAATGGGCACAGATGGTTCGGCTCAAGGAAGACGGGATCCCGATCGTCGGCTTCACCTGGTTCAGCCTCACCGACCAGGTAGACTGGGACAGCGCGCTCCGCGATGACGCAGGTCACGTGAATCCACTCGGCCTGTATGATCTGGATCGAAAGATTCGGCCCGTGGGCGAGGCGTACAAACGGCTTATCTCCCAGTGGAAGGAGATCCTTCCGACGCAGAGCCTGGTCCTGATACTGGGATACTGACCGAGAGCAGCGATGTCGCTCGGTCAGTGCTGCATTACCCAATCCCATTCCAGCCCGGCGCGTTCCACAGCGGGTGCTACGTCTTCGGTGAGCAGAAAGCGCTTCGTGACGAGCTGATGTGCGGCTGCTTCAGCCCGCGCCATGTATGCTGCGCGTCCGCCGTACAGGCGCTCGATACTCGGACGTGGATCGCCGGATGTCTTGCGCTCGGCCTCCGTGCGCGGGAGCGGAATGAATGTGCCATCGAAGCTCACGAGCCGATCGGTACCAGCGGAATATTCGTTACGTAGCTGCCACGGAAAGTACGTTGCGACCGGCGCAAGTAGCTCGACACTGCGTATGCCGTCCGCATCATTGCCCAAACTATCCACCTGCGTAACGAGCACCGGAAACGCGCTTCCCACGCGTGGCGGCTCCAGGTCAATGATACCCCTGGACCAACGCGGTCCGTAGTCCACGTGGTAAGCGCGGTGTGGTACGCGCGCCATCCGCACGTTGGGAATCGCGGGGAAGCTCACGGCGTCAGGTGGGACGAGTGTTCTTGCCGCCAGCGTGGGATACGCCGACGCCGGCGGGTCGGTGTCATTCGCGACCCATGATACGAGTGAGCTGAGTAGCGCACGCGTTGCGAAGCGTAGTGGCAGCGGATTGCCGCGATACGCAGGCGATCCGGCAATGCGAGCGGTCGAATCCAGCGGGAATGGCGACGGACTACTGTGCTTGGCGGACGCTATTACGTAACGACGCTCGTTTGGAAGGAAAGGTATGTCACGCGTTCCATCGGTGGTTGTATGAGTGAGCGAGGCCGCGCGTCCCCAGTACTCGTGGCCGCCATCGACGTAGAAGATCTTTGGGTTGTGTGCGCTGTCGTGCGCGTGCGTCAGAAGACCGTCCTCCCGTCCAGTCTCAATGTCACGCTCGGTACGCCCTGTGAAAGGGAAAAGATCGGTCGGATAGAAGAACGTGGAGTACGGCTGCGCGTCGCGCGATGGCTGCGCAAACCGATGGTTGAAGCTGCCGCGGCCGGCGCCGCCGGTGTGCACAAACATCCCATCGAAGGCCATGCGTCCGGCTTCGTCAGTGTTGAAGCCCTGATACAAGAACTGACGCAGAAAGCGCCCGGTCTGGGACACGCCGTATGCGATTCCGGAATGAACGGGCGCGATGCTGGTGCTGTCGTACTTGAGATACGAGATCACATCGCGTACCATCGCCAGCCCGGTGCCCACGACCACGGGATCTGTTGCGCCATATACCAGCTCGTAGATCCTTCCCGGTGTGAAGCCGCTCGGCATGTAGATATGCGTCCGATCGTCCACGACGCGGCCGCTGTCCTCGCGCGCGAAGCGCCAGGCTGTGTGCGGAACGACGGTGCGTGGAGCGAGTGGCCGATCGCGGACCGTGAGCACGTTTGTGGACGCCGTTGGGTCGTTGACCGGATATCCGATCGCCTGACTGTTGCCCACACCGTGGCCGAGTGGGAGCGTGCGCACGGGTGCGTCAACCGTCCAGTCGCTGCGCACGAGGCCCGTGATTTGCCGGCCGTGGTCGGTGGCGACCGGCGCGTGCAACCTGAGCAGTCCCGGCTGCGCTGGGACGTCGAACTGCCAGCCGAGGAAGACGACCGTCAGGCCCATGCGCAGAAGCAGCGCGTCGCCGTAGTATGCGGTCGAATCCGGCGACAGGTTACGGCGTGCATCGCGACTGAAGGTCGAGATCGTTGCACCGCCTCCGCCGCGGTTCACCACCTCAACGAGTGCCACTCCAGTTCCTTTCCGCGCCGTTGTCGGCCGCAACATCACGAAATCGGCCCACGCTTCTACCTCACCCTGCGCATTGCGCGGCGCGAGAGCGAGGTCCACGATCTGCGTGTCGTGCGGATTTTTGGGATCCAGTGCGATGAATATCTTGCCCACGATTCGCTCGTATGGGCCGCCGCTCCCGAAGACGTGCCCACCGCCAATCGGCTCACGCCTATCGACGACCACACGTACCACGCGCGCTTCCGCGGCTCGGGGCGGCAGCGATATCAGTGCGGAGACAAGTGCCAGAAATGCGAGTGGGCGGAAGGATATCATTGTCACATTGTAATTGGTGTTCGGTGTGCTAACGGCGCGCTATAAGTAGGTTTAGGTTATAGAACACGATCAGACCAGAGCGCGAATCCAGCCGCCATCCACCGGGATAGACGCGCCCGTGGTGTAACTCGCACGTTCCGATGCGAGAAAGGCGACCATCGCGGCGAACTCGCGTGGCTCGCCGAGCCGCTGCATCGGTATCTCACGTTCCCAACTGGCCAACTCCGACGCGGCTGTCGTCCCATGGAGCGCGGCATTTCGCTGCGACAAGTCCTCGATGCGCTGCGTGCGCGTGTAGCCCGGCATCACGTTGTTCACCGTAATGCCGAATGTTGCGACCTCGTTTGCGAGTGTGCGGGCGAAACCGGTAACCGCGGCACGCACGGTGTTGGACAGTATCAGATTGTCCACCGGCTGCTTCACCGCGATGGACGTCACGTTGATGATGCGCCCCCATCGCCGCTCCTTCATCCCGGGAAGTATCGCGCGCGTGAGATTGAGTACGCTGTCCAGGTTCTGTCGTACAGCGGTGTGCCACGCGTCAGGTGAGTGGCTTTCGAACGGACCAGCCGGCGGACCGCCCGCGTTCGTGACCAGGATGTCGATGCGGCCGAACTCGCCCAACGCCGCATCGACCAACCGATCCACATCCGCAGGATTGGATACGTCCGTCGCCATATCCAAAACGCGCACCTTTGCTTGCGTCCTGATTGCGTCGCTGGTCTCGGTGAGCGCCTGCTTACCGCGGGCGCAGAGGACCAGGTCCACACCCTCGGCTGCTAGCTCTTCGGCCACTGCCTGTCCCAGACCGCGGCTCGATGCCGCGACGAGCGCAACTTTCCCCTTCAGTCCGAGGTCCATCGCTTACTTTCTGTGGAAATAGCTGTCCGTGCCATTCAGCCAATCTTGCCGCGGCGGACTGAAGATGTCCACGTCCAACGTGTCCTCCAGCGCCTCGGCCTTGTGCGAAACATTGGACGGGATGTGCAGCACTTCGCCCGCGCGTACCACTACTTCTTCCGACCCATCCGCACCGATCCAGAAGCGCAGCGCGCCCTCCAGGATGTACGTGATCTGCTCGTTCTCGTGCGAATGCTGCGGCACGATGGCGCCCTTGTCCAGGTACACGTGCGCGAGCATCATCCGATCGCCGGTAACGAGACGACGCGATATCTGGTCGGTGACGCGCTCCTTGGGCATATCGGACCAGCTGAACAGCCTGACCGTCGATTCACTCTGCATCAGAGTTGTGGTTGAGTGATTTAATGTGCGATGGAGGGTCGTCTGACGTCATCGGATCGGCGGATCCACGCGTACACTTGGTCGGTACAATGATCCGCTGCTTTCTCTCACACGGTTATACAGTGCACCTACCCGGCGATGATGATCTCGATGACAACCTCGATGACGACCCGCTTCTCGGCGACGGCACGGCCGACACCGATGCGTTAATCTACTGTCCCTACTGCGGTGAAGAGGTCGAGATCTCCATCGATCCGGGCGGCGGAACGACCCAGGAATACGTGGAGGATTGCCAGGTATGCTGCCAGCCGTGGCGGGTGACCGTGCGCTATGCCGGCGATGGGAGCGCGGAAGTATCCGTGGCCGGGCTCGAGGAGTAGAGGAGGATCAATAGATGCCACGTCTCCAGCCGCACCTGTCAGCGGCAACAGACGCTATCGCGGTTCATACTGCTCGCGGCAATCGAGCGCCACGCGTGAGCTGTCAGTTGCCAACTGCGTCGTGTAATGACAGATATCCAGCGCCTGCCGGTACATCGCACGGACTTGTCAGATCGTGCAGCTCCCGTCCTCGCACCCATCGGCTGAGGTCGATGCAGTTGAGGTAGCAGCGGGCGAGACGGCCATCTCACTCCATGCCTGACGCAGCGCATCGAGCAGCACTTCGGGCGGTTGCGCGCCGGACACTCCGTACCGCTCGTCAATCGCGAAGAAAGGCACACCGCTGATCCCGAACGACCGTGCGCGCTCCTCGTCGGCGCGCACGTCCTCGGCGAACGCGTCGCTCTCCAGAACCTCGTGTGCAGCACCAGCGTTAAGTCCCACGTCGGTCGCGAGGCGCACAAGTACGTCGATGTCGCCGATCGCCTCGCCGTCCGTGAGGTAGGCCCGAAACAGCCGCTCAACCATTGCGTTGCGCTTGCCCTCGATCGCGGCGAAGTGAATGAGCCGGTGTGCATCGAACGTGTTGCCGACCTGCACGCGATCGAAGCGGAAGTCCAGACCTTCCTTCTTCGCTTCGGCGGTCATGTTCGCGTCCATCGCCTCCGCCCGCTCGAGTGTGACGCGGTACTTGGCCGCCAGCAACTCCGCCTGCGGTTTCTCGTACTTACGCTTGGCGGTCGGGTCCAGCTCGAAGCTGCGCCACACCACGTCCAACTCATCGCGGTGTGTGAAGCTGCCCACCGCGCGCTCGAAGCGCCGCTTGCCAACGTAGCACCAGGGACAGGCTATGTCCGACCAGATCTCGATTTTCATGGTGATAAACTCTCCGTATCCATTCGCGAGATTGCATTGACTACCCGGACAGGCGGAGCGGGATCAATGCCACTGAGGAGCGCCGTGCCTGACCAACCGGTGATGTCGCGGTGCATACAGGTCAGAAGCGCCGGCCCCGCCCTCGATCCACCCGCAGATTGCGCCGCCTTGCTCCCGCCCCTACCTTCCAAGCATCACGATTCGCCCGACCCTCTGGCCGGGCGTTCATTTTTTATTGTCCCGGTCCCCCGTCTCTCAGCAGTGCGCGCCCATGATTGAAGAACTCAAGGCCAAGCTCGGCGCCGAGGTCGAGAAGCTCCAGCACGAGCTCAACGTCATCCTCCCCAACGAGATCCGGAAGGCTGTCGAGCTAGGCGACCTCCGCGAGAACTCGGAGTACAAGGCCGCCCTCGAGCGCCAGCAGTTCGTCCAGGCACGGCTGGGCCAGCTACGCCAGCGGCTATCCAAGCTTTCCCAGATCGACGTCGCGCAGATATCGCACGATGCCGTTGGCCTGGGCTCCGCGGTCACCGTCGAAGACGAGAAGACGGGTGCCCGCGAGGAGTACAACATGGTCTTCGGCGATGTCGATTTCGAGGAAGGACATGTCTCGATGTCCTCGCCGATCGGGAGGGCGCTGGTAGGCAAAGCCGTCGGCGAGACGACTATCCTGAAGCTCCCCGCCTCCATTCGTCGGCTCAAAATCGTGGATCTCAAGACCATTCACGATCTGGCACGCTAGGCAGACAGCGTGAAAGGCCAAGTGGCGCTCAGTCGGCCGGTAACTGTTGCCTTAGTGCTTCTAATTTCGGCGTGTACCGCGCGCCGGTTTGACATTACCGCGATCCGCTCAGGAATGGTCTCGGCGGAAGGCGTTACCAATATCAGGATCGCGACTGGTGCGGGCTGGCTCCGCATCGAGGGCCGGCCGGGCTCCACTCAGATCCGCGCGACCGGGACCGCACACGCCAGTTCCGAGGAGTTGCTCAACCGGATTCGGCTCAGCATTACCCGGTCCGGCAACGATGTCGTGATCACGACCGACGTTCCGGAATATGCCCAGCCAATCGGCCAGGCAGCCGCACTCGATCTCACGCTCGAAGTCCCGATGGGAGTGCCACTTCATGTCACCGATGCCAGCGGAGAGACAATCATCCGCAACGTCGGCCCGCTCACTATCGCCGACAACACTGGCGGGCTGGATATCGAAGGCGTGATGGGCGACCTGAACGTCAGGGACGGCTCGGGCGAGCTTCAGGTGTCCGCCGTCCATGGTGACGTACACATCGCCGATGGGTCGGGTAGCATCTTCATCTCCCACATCACCGGCTCGGTTACGATCCCCACTGACGGCTCTGGCGAGATCCAGGTAGCAGACGTGAGCGGCGACCTGACGATCGATTCCAAGGCGTCCGGCGAGGTCGCGGCTCGTGACGTGGGCGGGAACTTCGTCGTCGATGCAAAGGGCAACGGATCCATAGAATACCATGGCATCCGGGGGCGCGTTTCTCTCCCGAGCCGAGGAAAGTGATCCGTTCCCTACTGTGGCCGCTCGGCGCCTCAAGAAATTTTGGGTTGCCGGTTTCTTAAGCCGCTCTTACCTTGGGGCCAGCATGACTGCTTTTCAGAACACAATTCGACGCAATACCAAGCTATTCGCTGCCGCACTAGGCGCCGGCGTCCTGGCGGCACCGCTCTCAGCTCAGACTACCAACCAGATCACGCTGACCGCACCCAGGCCAGTGCCCGCGCCCAAGCCTTTCGCCCGGCTCAGCGCCTCAGCCCAGGGGCTCCGCGATTCGCTCGTCGCCCTTACCCGTCTCCAACTCGGCGTACCGTATCGACTCGGGCAGAGCTCGCCCGAGGATGGGTTCGATTGCAGCGGCTTGGCCAAGTACGTGATGGCACGGTTCGGAGCTCGCCTGCCACGTACTTCGCACGAGCAGGCGTTGGCGGGGAAAAAGATCGAGCGCGATGTCGCCGCGCTCAAGCCGGGCGACCTCCTCACCTTCGGCCACGGCAGACGCGTCTCGCACGTCGCCATCTACATCGGCAACGGGCGCTATGTCCATGCTCCAGTCCCCGGAAGCACCGTGCGTGAAGAGTCGCTCGCGAACACAAAACGGAGCTGGTGGAAGGGCGCCCGGCGCGTGATCGCCCTGGACGACCAGTCGGGCGCGGACTCCGTTCTGAATTAGTTCAGAACCAGAGCTCGCAAGGCTCGGTGCTCAAGGTTGGTGATCTGCACCGGTAGCAGCGCGACCAGTGCGTCAGTGATCATGCTGCGGTGACAGTGCGCTGGATCGGCCTCGAAGCACATGAGGCACAAGCGGCGCCCCGATTGAACGAGTTCAGCCAACACCGCAAGCTCGGCTTGCGCGCCCGGAGTCGCGAGGTGTTCGAGATAGATCTCGCGCAGGTCGTCGTGTCGTCCTGAGCGAGCGCGCGCGCGAACATCAACGAGCAAGGCTACGCCCGCGTCCTCCAACGCACCGAGAAAGGCTTTCATCATTGCGCCTCGGCCGCTAGAGTCTCGAGTGATTCCCATCGCTCAGTCAACTCGTTGATCTCGGCATCGAGTGCGGCGAGCCTCGCCTTCGACTCTGCGACCGCCGCTCCATCGCGCAGCAGCGTTGGGTCTGCCAGCGATGTATACAGTTGCTCGCGCTTTAGCTCCAGTGCATCGATGCGCTCCGGCAGGGCCGTCAGTTCGCCCGCCTCCTTGAAGCTGAGACGTCGCTTCTTCACGCCGCGCGGTGGTGTTGGCGCAAGAGGTGCCGCACGCTTCGGGGTCACGGCCGCGGCAACGTTGCTCTCAGACAGGCGTCGCTGCCGCAGCCAGTCAGTGTATCCGCCCGCGTACTCGCCAACACGTCCCGAGCCTTCCATGACGAGGGTGCTGGTAACGACGTTGTCGAGGAAGGCGCGATCGTGACTCACGACGAGCAGTGTGCCCGCATATTCGATCAGCAGTTCCTCGAGCAAGTCCAACGTCTCAATGTCCAGATCGTTGGTCGGTTCGTCCAGGACGAGCAGGTTGAATGGACGCGTGAACAGGCGCGCGAGGAGCAGACGGTTCCGCTCGCCTCCAGACAGCGCCCGGACCGGCGCGCGTGCTCGATCCGGAGAAAAAAGAAACTCCTGCAAGTAGCCAAGTACGTGCTTTCGCGCACCGGCGACATCGATGAATTCGGCACCATCGGCGACGCTGTCGAAGACGGTGCGGTCAGGGTCAAGCTGCTCACGCATCTGATCGAAATACGCGACATCCAGGCCGGTTCCGATTCGGATTGTCCCCGTATCCGGTGCGAGCTGGCCGAGCAGAAGACGGAGCAGCGTGGTCTTGCCTGAGCCGTTTGGGCCGATCAGTCCGACGCGATCGCCACGCATGATTGTGACCGTGAAATCGCGGATGATCGTACGCTCGCTGCGCGCGAAGCTCGCACCGCGAGCATCAGCGACGAGCCGGCCTGAGCGCTCCGCCTCTTGCGCCTGGAGTGTGGCCGTGCCGGTGCGCTCGCGCCGCGCCGCACGTTCACCGCGAAGTGCTTCAAGCGAGCGGACCCGTCCTTCGTTGCGCGTCCGCCGAGCCTGGATCCCGGTCCGAATCCAGATCTCCTCCTTCGCCAGCTTTTTATCGAACTCTGCCCACTCGCGCGCCTCTGCTGCAAGCGCCGCCTCCTTACGCGTGAGGTACGTATCGTAGTCACCTCCCCAATCAACGAGGCGGCCGCGGTCGAGCTCCACGATGCGCGTCGCAACGTGCCGAAGGAATGCGCGGTCATGGGTAACGAAGACGAGCGTGGCTCCGCGGTCGATCAGAAAATCCTCCATCCACTCGACAGCATCCACGTCGAGGTGATTGGTCGGCTCGTCGAGCAGCAGGACGTCGGGATCGCGAACGAGTGCGCGCGCCAACAGCGTCTGCCGTTTACGGCCGCCAGACGCGGCGGCAAATTGCATATCACCGTCCAGCCCGAGGTGGGACAGCACCGTCTCCACCGCGACCTGCGCCTGCCACGCGCCGGCCGAGTCGAGCGCGTGGTGCAGACGGTCTAGCTCGCGCAATGCATCGGGAGTGGCGTGAGCGCCGACGCGCTGACTGGCCAGATGATAGCGCGCGAGCAGACGCCCAGTCTCGCCCAATCCGGCGGCGACAACGTCGTACATGGTCCCGGCGACGTCGTCTGGAATCTCCTGCTCCAGCCGCGCCACGGTGACGCTCGTCTGGCGTACGACTTCGCCCGTGTCTGGCGCGATGGTGCCGTCGAGCAGCTTCATGATGGTACTCTTGCCCGCGCCGTTCCGCCCGAGCAGGCAGACGCGCTCTCCGCGCTCTATGCTGAAGAATGCGTGGTCGAGGACCGGCGGTCCTCCGAATGCGATGCTGACGTCCTGCATGCCCAGTAGGGCCATAGCCTCGTCGCTTCTCAAACTTGTAAATTTGCGTCAGGTCACCACCCGCTGGTACCACACAGCTCAAATGCCTTGCGAGCCACGTCCGGTTCCCCCAGTGCGCGCCAACAGGCGCCGGCGGCGCACGAATACAATGGTGCCCGTGACAGCGGCGATTCCTCCTAATACCAGGAAAATCCAGCCCAGCACAACGGCGAACGTCTGGTCGAAGAACTTCATCAGCGACACGCCTCCCACCACGCACTGAAGCGCGGTACGTGCATACGCCAGGAACGTGCGCTCGTTGGCGAGCGTCGTTCTATCAACGGCGAGATCGTCGCTGAAGGGAAGTCGAGGTGAGGTACCGCTTGCTGCCAGAAAACCTCCTGAGCAAATGATGCTCGTATCTTCGTTGAGCTGCGACTACTTCACGCAATATTCGTGACGCTCATCATGTCTGACTTTTCCTTCCGAACGTCGCACGAGCACGGTGCCGCTCGGCTCGGCTGGTTCGATACGCCGCACGGTGTTGTGGAGACACCGGCGTTCATGCCCGTCGGTACTCACGGCACCGTGAGGGGACTGTCGATGGATGAAGTGGCTGCCGCCGGTGGCCAGATGATCCTGTCGAACGCATACCACCTGTATCTGCGTCCAGGTGACAGGATGGTGCGCGCGCTCGGCGGACTACACGCATTCACACGCTGGAAAGGTCCGATGCTGACCGATTCGGGTGGATTCCAGGTGTTCTCGCTGGCGAAGCTGCGGACCGTGCGCGAGGACGGTGTGGAATTCCAGAGCCACATCGACGGATCGCGGCATCACTATACGCCTGAGCGTGTGATGCGGATCGAGCGGAACATCGGTGCTGACGTGATCATGCAGCTGGACGAGTTGATAGCGGGCCAGGCGGAGCTCTCGGTGTCGCGATCCGCGATGGAGCGGAGCCTCCGGTGGCTGGAGCGCTGCCGAGTGGAGTTCGGTTGCATCTCGCGTGATGGAAGGGAAAGCATCGCCGACATCGCGACATCGCACGACGATTCCATCGATGTTATCCCCCCGGCGCAGGCGCTGTTCCCCATCGTTCAGGGCGGTACCCACGCGGAGCTACGTCGCGCCTCTGTCGCGGGTATTCTCAATACCGGCGTTTGGCACGGCATCGGGATCGGCGGGCTTTCGGTCGGTGAGGCAAAGGCCGACATGTATGCCACGCTCGAAGTCTGCGAACCGGTGCTGCCGCGCACTGTGCCTCGCTACTTGATGGGTGTCGGTTTCCCGGATGATCTTGTCGAAGGTGTGCGCCGGGGCATCGATCTGTTCGATTGCGTGGCACCCACGCGCATGGGTCGCGACGGCACCGCCTTCACTCCGGACGGGAAGGTGCAGATCCGGCAGAGCAGCTACCGCACTGACCGTCGCCCGTTAGTGGAGGACTGCGCATGTCCGTGTTGCACGCAGTACGATCGCGCGTATCTGCGCCATCTCTTCGCGAGCGGGGAAATGCTGGGGATGCGGTTACTCGCGCTGCACAACATATCGTTTGTTATCGCGGTGATGCGCGATGCACGCGATTCGCTCCGCGCCGGGACGTTTGACGCATGGAGTGATGCGTGGCTTACGCGCTATCGCGGTGCGGTGAGATCCCCTCCCAGCGGACCTCGGAGGAGAAGCAGCCCGTAGGCGACGGCCAGTACCACCGCGGGAGCGGTGAGAGCCAACATGGCTGGTGGGAATCCCGCCCGTTCCGCCCAAGAGGACAGCGGCACTCGTTCGGGAAATGAGCGTTGAGGTCAGGAGTGTCCGTCAGGATGAATGGTCCACGTATACTAGCGCGCGGCGGCTCCGGGCGGCATCATGATGTGACGACAGACACGAAGCGCGCGCAGCCGGTCCCGCGCGCGTGTACCGCTGCGTACCGTTGTACCGCCCCGACTCGACGGAGATCAAGCATGTTTCACACGACCCGGTCTGCTGTAGTGCCTGCCGTCCTTGCGCTCCTCGCGCTTGCTGGTTCCGCATGTACCCCGGTGCCGAACGCTTCCGTGCCCGCGCCTGTTGTCACGGCTGGTCCACAAGAGACGAGCCCAGACATTGACCGCAGACTGGCGAAGTACACGGTGGTGCAACTCGTAGCAGACACCACGGCACTCACGCCGAACGAGCGCCGGATGCTCCCGCTCCTCATCGACGCCGCTCGTGAGATGGATGCAATCTACTGGGACCAGGCATACGGCTCGCGTGATTCGTTGCTCGGCACGGTCCAGGACCCGAGGGTACGCCGCTTCATCGACATTAACTATGGGCCGTGGGATCGGCTCGACAACGACGTTCCATTCGTCCGCGGCATCAGTGCCAAGCCGCCGGGTGCAAACCTTTATCCCAACGCGATATCGAAAGTGGAGTTCGACGCCGCTGTCGCAAGCGCGTCGCCTGCACGCGCGGATTCGCTCAAGGGTCTCTACACGCTTATCCGCCGCGCCGTAAGCGGCGGACTGGCGGCCGTACCGTACCGGCTCGCGTTCAGGCAGCACAACGAAGCGGCCGCGGCGAAGCTGCGTTCGGCGGCGGCGCTGGCGCAGGACGCGGGCCTCAAACGCTATCTCGAGCTTCGCGCGTATGCGCTGCTCAGCGACGATTACCGACCGAGCGATCTGGCTTGGATGGACATGAAGAACAACACCATCGACGTTGTTATCGGCCCGATCGAGACGTATGAAGATCAGCTCTTCGGCTACAAGGCGGCGAATGAGGCGTACGTGCTCATCAAGGACAGGGCGTGGAGCGAGCGGCTGTCCAAGTACATCGCGCTGCTTCCCGCGTTGCAGCGTGGATTGCCGGTAGCCGCGGCATATAAGGCGGAGACGCCCGGCTCGGGATCCGATCTCAACGCGTATGACGCTGTGTTCTATGCCGGTCAGGCGAACGCGGGCGCCAAGACCATCGCCATCAATCTGCCCAACGACGAGCAGGTGCAACTGACGCGCGGTACGCGGCGGTTGCAGCTCAAGAACGCGATGCGCGCAAAGTTCGACAAGATCCTCGTCCCGATCGCCCAGGAGATCATCGTCCCCGATCAACTCCCGCTCATTCGCTTCGACGCATTCTTCGAGAACACGATGTTCCACGAGGTCGCGCACGGGCTCGGCATCAAGAACACGCTGAACGGATCGGGTACGGTGCGCGCCGCGCTCAAGGAGCGCGCCAGCGCGTTGGAAGAAGGAAAGGCCGACATCCTCGGCCTGTACATGGTGCAGAAGCTGAGCACGGAGGGACAGCTCCCGGGTGAGGACGTGCGTGGCAACTACGTTGACTTTCTCGCGAGCCTGTTTCGCTCGGTGCGCTTCGGCGGCGCTGATGCGCACGGGCGCGCCAACATAGCCACCTTCAACTTCCTGGAGCAGCAGGGTGCGTTCGCGCGCGACTCCGCCACTGGTAAATACCGCGTTGACTTCGCCAGGATGCAGGCGGGCACGAACGCGTTAGCCGAGCGAGTCCTGATGCTGCAAGGAAACGGCGACTACGCCGGCGTGGGTAGCTTTCAGCAGCGGTACGGGACGATTTCGCCCACCCTTCAGCGCGACCTGGACCGCCTGCGGACTAACGGAATCCCGGTGGACGTCGTGTTCGAGCAAGGAATGGGGAGCGTCGCCAACGCACCGGTGCCGTAGCCGGACGCGCGTGACAATCACGAATAGCGCGTGACACAGTTACCCTGCTAATCCTGTCTTGAATGATTGAGACAGGATTTACAGGATTAAGTGGTGCGTCGGTTAGAGTTCCTGGGAAACGTTGTGGGTGATCTCGCGCACTGAGGCAGCATGATCGGCCGCACCTCGGCCTCGCCCGCGTCGCTCATGCCGATCCGGCTGGTATTTCCCGGCGCGCCGATAACGTAGGCCCAACAATTATGCGTGGCATCCGCAAATTCGGCGTTTATCTCCCGGAGAAACAATTGCGCATACTCGGACGTTGACACCGGTGCGATGGTACAGATAAAACGGCTGCGCTCGATCGTCGCCTCCGTCCTGTGGCGAGCGGCAGGGACGGGATATCGTGTCCGGTCACTCACACACGGCGCATCGACCTCTTCAATTTGCCCCCTTTGGTTCCGATGAGTAGCTCGCCGGGTCTTGTTTGTAGAATGCTTCCAGCTCGGCGTATAACTCCGGATGCTTGTTCCGCAGCGCATGCGGTCGCTCGAAGAACGCTTCGGTGATGACGGCGAAAAACTCAGCTGGATTGGTTGCGCCGTACTTGTCCAGCAGCGTCCTGTTGCCTGCATTGTCCGCGCGCTTGAGTGCCTCGAACTCGGGCGTCATCACGCGTGCCCAGGCCAGGTACTCGCTGCGAGTGTCCAGCGCCGGTGTGCCGTTCGTGTTTCCATCTTCGAAGTCGAGTTGGTGCGCGAACTCATGCAGCACGACGTTGCTCCCGTCCCCCGGGTCAGCCGCACCGCTACGCACGGCGTCCCACGCCAGCACCAGCGCGCCCAGTCCACGCGCCGTTTCGCCCAGCCGGTCGGCGTTCCCTTCAGTCCAGACGCCTCCGCCTGCCGTCGTTTCCTCATGCGCCGTATAACCCGACGGGTACACTATTATCGAAGTCAGCCCCGGATAGTAGTCAGTCTCTCGATGCAGCAGGAGCAAGCACGCCTGCGCGGCGATCGTGACTCGGATTGCGTCCGTCAACTCGAGCCCGCCCGCCCCCTCGAAGTGTTTCTCCGCGAGAAAGACCTGCACATCGCCGAGTAGCTCGGCCTGATCCTCAGGCGTCAGCCGCCGAAAGACGGGCAGATTGCGCTCGACGAACTCGCGCCATGCAGGCGGAACGGGCTGAGCGCGAAGATGTTCGCGCCGACGATGCGTAAAGCCGAAGACCATGCGGAGAAGTTAGCGAATACGGCGCGCGCCGCATGCGAGCACCGTCCGCAACCTGTCACTCTCGCTTACGCCGCGGCTAGAGGCTGGTACAGATACTTCTGAAAACCCGCGAACACGTTGCCAATCTCCTCCGGTTTGCCCAGGTCTGCCAGCGCGTCGGCAATGGAGTTGTGGTACTTGAGGCGGAGCAGTGGCGTCAGCTTTTCCTGGTCCAGCTCTCGCACTCCTTCGCTCACGTAGTGCGTCAGCACAAACGCGAGAAAGAGCTGCTGCTTGGTGTTGAAGCGGGTGCTAATCTCGACGCTGGCCTTTTCCGCCCGCTCTTCGCGCGTTAGCGTGGGAAGCGCATAGGCCACGTGCGCGAGCACGTCGAACAGATCGCTCTTCTCCGCGTCGATGATCCGCTGCATTTCGGCCATCTGCTCCGGGCCGAACCCCTTCTCGGCCAGTCCGGCCAGCAGCTTCGCGCGCGTTTCGGGAGCGCTCCAGATGGCGCGCAGCTCGGCTTCGTTCTTGAAGAATGACGGCAGCTTGCCGAAGAGCAGCTCCATGAATTGCTGCGCCGAGATGGGCGTGCCGTCGGGATGCCAGAAGGAAGTCACCATCATGTGCTGGATGGTGCGCTCCTTTCCATCGGCGAGCCTGACCCTGATCCTGGGCGGCCGGTACCCACCAGTCTTCTCGCCCACCGCTTTGGCCGCCGGCACGTCATCGCCACGCGGCTCCGGCGTTGCGAACTCCTCCGGCTCGACCGGCTCGCCGTCCCACTCCGGATCGCTGAAGTGGTGGTGCGCCTTGACGAAATCATAGATCGTGAAGTAGTCCTTTCCATCATACAGCCGGGTGCCGCGCCCGATGATCTGCTTGAACTCGATCATGTCTTTAATGGGACGCATGAGCACGATGTTGCGAATATTGCGTGCGTCCACACCGGTCGAGAGTTTTTTCGATGTCGTGAGGACGGTCGGGATCGTCTTCTCGTTGTCCTGGAAGTCGCGCAAGTGTTGCTCGCCGAGCGTGCCATCATTGGCGGTGACGCGCTGGCAGTAATTCGGGTCGCTGCTCGTTTTGGTCTGGTTGACAAGATCGCGCACGGCCAGCGCGTGATCCTGCGTGGCACAGAAGACCAGCGTCTTCTCCCGCTGGTCGATCTGCTGCATAAACAGCTTCACCCGGTGCGCCTCGCGCTCCCTGATCTCGATGACCGTGTTGAAGTCGCTCTCGGTGTAACGCCTCCCGCGCTCAACATCGCCTTCGATCAGCCTATCGTCCGGCGTGTACACATACTCATCCAGCGTTGTGGAGATCTGCTTCACCTTGAACGGCGTAAGGAAGCCGTCGTTGATCCCTTGCTTGAGCGAGTAGATGTACACCGGCTCGCCGAAGTAGGCGTAAGTGTCAACGTTGTCGTTGCGCTTGGGCGTGGCGGTGAGTCCGAGCTGCACGGCCGGTGCGAAATAGTTGAGTATTTCGCGCCAGTAGCTCTCGTCGTTGGCGCCGCCGCGATGACATTCATCGATGACTATGAAGTCAAAGAAGTCCCGCGGATACTCGCCGAAGTAGGGCGACGGTTTGCCATCTTTCGCCGGCCCGCTCATGAATGTCTGGAAGATGGTGAAGAATAGACTGCCGTTCTTCGGCACCTTGCCCTTTTTGC
Organism: Gemmatimonadales bacterium; assembly: GCA_038232435.1. Classification (GTDB taxonomy): domain Bacteria; phylum Gemmatimonadota; class Gemmatimonadetes; order Gemmatimonadales; family Gemmatimonadaceae; genus Fen-1247. Next base: position 19,351 of record JBBSHV010000011.1, read on the forward strand.
GAATGTCGTCAGGCTCGATTCGCACAAGCGCATCTTCCGGAAACGCGGAGAAGGCGTTGTAGGCCTGATTCGCGAGGATGTTGCGGTCAGCTAGGAAGAGAATGCGCGGCCGGCGCGACGGCTCGCGGCTCAGGTTCCAGCGACTGTGGAACAGTTTCCACGCGATCTGGAACGCGATGAAGGTCTTGCCCGTGCCGGTCGCGAGCGTGAGCAGCATACGTTTCTTTCCGCCGGCAACGGCTTCCAGCACGCGCTCGACAGCTATGTCCTGATAGTAGCGCGGTTGATAGAAGCCGCCCCTGTCCTCGAAAGGAATGGCGGCGAAGCGATCGCGCCACGCGTTCTCCTGCGCGAAGGTTCGATCCCACAGCTCGTCCGGCGTGGGATAGCGCAATTGGTCGCCTTCCTTGCCGGTGTGCATGTCGATGCCGTAGATGCCCTGTCCGTTAGTTGCATACGTAAAGCGGACGGCGATCTTCGTCGCGTAATCCTTTGCCTGCGCCACACCTTCGGTGAGCGGCTTGTCCCAAGCCTTGGCCTCGATCACCGCGAGTTTGTGCGTGCGATACACTAGCACATAATCAGCGGTAAGCGCCGTGCCGCGTCGGCCGTGTCCCTCGATGCGACCGAGCGTGATGGGATACTCCCGCAGGACGCGACTGCCATCCACCACGCCCCAGCCCGCATCCGTCAGCGCGCGGTCGATGTGCTCGGCGCGGGTCTCGGCTTCATTCATGACTTCGGCGGTCCGGGTTTTCGCGGGCGTGGTAGCTTCTGCACCTGTTTTGCGGCCTGCTCGAAATCGGCATCCACCAGGCGCGGCTGGCTGTCGATCAGTGCGCGGTAGCGCTCGTACTCAAGTTCAGCGGTCAGCTTGGCTGACACGGCGGAGATCGTCCCGCAGTGGTCGAGCAGTTCCCGTCCGGAGAGCACGAGGAATTCATCCAGCTTCGTGATCCAGTCCCGCATCGTCATCGGCTTGCGGTTGAGCGCCTGGAGTTCCGCGAATTCAAGGTAGGCACTCACGATCCGGTTCAGTGCGTTGAGCTCGTCCTCGTTGAGATAGTTCTTGGCGACCGACACGTCGTCACGTCGCACGATGCCGCCCGCGCGGGTCGTTTGCAGGCCCATCAGCGGCTTGGCGGCGTCCGCTCGTGTGGAGATCACCTCGGCCGCCGTCTGACCATGCGTGGCCCAGTGAATCTTGTTCTGCACGGTGGCGAAGAACTGCTGGGTCATCGCGACGTTGGGCGTGTAATCCACGCTCGTGGCATAGATATCGAGCACCTTCTGATAGAAGCGGCGCTCGGAGGAACGGATATCCCGAATGCGCTCCAGCAGCTCATCGAAATAGTCCGGCACACCGCGACCGGGCGGGTTTGTGAGCCGCTCGTCGTCCATGGCGAAGCCCTTCACCAGGTACTCTGTCAAGCGCGCTGTGGCCCATTGGCGGAACTGCATTCCGCGGTGGCTGCGCACCCGGTAGCCAACGGCTAGAATGGCGGGCAGGCTGTAGTGCTCGATGGTGCGGGTGACCTGTCGCGCGCCCTCGGATCGAACTATTCGGAACTTCCTAATAGTTGCCGCCGACTCCAGCTCACCGTCCAGATAGATGTCTTTCAGATGCTCATTGACGGTCGGCACGGTGATCTGGAACAACTCCGCGATGAGCGCCTGCGTCAGCCAGATCGTCTCGCCCTCGAACCGGCACTGGACGCGTGTGCGGCCATCCTCGGTTTGATAGAGAATAATGCTGGATTGGGGCAGATGGTCGGCAGGCATTGCGTGAGCTTCTAAAGTTGGCCGGTGAGGGCCTGGTGCAATAGCGATTTCTTCAATGCATCAAGCGCAGCGAGCTTTTGCTGGTAGATGGACTGAAGGCGTTGGATCTCCTTCAAAACGGCGTCGAATTGGTGAGCAATTTTCCGTTGGCGCTGCAGTGGCGGGATCGGGATCATCACTCGACTGGCCAGTTCGATATTGAGGTTTCTCACCGTTGATCCAGCCGCCAAACGGTCAAACTGCTGAAAAACGACTCGTGATCCGAGGACATGGTATAGATAGTCCCGATCAAGGTGCGATGCAGTATCACTTAGGACAAGCCATCCGTCATGAATGCAGCCGGTCGTCCGCATGATATATGGTCGGCCAAAACTCATTGAATTAGAGAGAAGAAAGTCGCCGTCGTGCACCATGCGAGAGCGCCGTGCACCTTCAGGAATGATCTTCTCCTCAGTCCTGTATATGTACTTTCCGCTTGCCGTAGCGTCACCAATTTTGATCCAATTGATGCCATCCGAAGCTGTTGTGAGAAACTTCTGGATCGGGCGGGGCGAGCCACCTCGTGCAATGCTGCATACCTCGCCCAAATTCTTGTCAGCCCACCCCTCGCCGCGCTGGGTGAGGACGGCTTGCAACTGGCTTTCAAACAGAGCACGGGCGTTCTCAAGATTCTTTTCGGCATTGGCTTTGGCGGTGGCGAGGCCGTCAAATGCTTCGTCTAGGATGCCGACGATGCGCTTCTGTTCGGAAAGAGGTGGAACCCTTGCAATTCGTGAATAGACTTCGTTCCGGTTAATGCCGGGTTTAACGCCCGTGGCCAGGCTTGGCAGGTCGAGCGTCGTCAGGACGTAGTAGAGAAAACGCAGGTCGTATTCGTGCTCATTAAAGGTGACGAAATAGGTCACATCGAGCGGCCAGAACTTTGCTTCAGTCAGGTTGATCTCACCAGCCGAGCCCTTGCGTCCGACAATAATGCTGGTCTTATCGACATAGAACCGATCACTTCGATCTTTCTCACCATTGGCTCCGTAAACGGGATACAGACCATCCGTCTTCCGGTGTATGACGTCAAGTGGCTTGCCGTACACGAGCTGGAGTATTTCTCCGACCGGCTTCTCCCTCCATACAGTGTTCATAGAAGCCGTCGGATGCCTTGCAGCACCTCCGCGCTCTCTGCGTCCAGTGCAGCGATTTCGGCCATGATCTCATCCGGACTGTGGTGCGCGAACACCGCGCCGCCATTCGGGTTTTTCACCGAGAGGTCGAAGGTCATCGGGTTGATGCTCTTGGCGTCGACGCTCCACGACTTGGGTGAATCCGCGAACTCCTTCTGCAGCGCGACGAACTCAGCAAGGTCCGCGTCATTGAGTGGATTGGTTTTGCCCATGTTACGCCCAGGCTCTAGCTGATAGTACCACACCTTGCGAGTAGGCGCGCCCTTCTCGAAGAATAACACCACAGTCTTCACGCCCGCGCCCTGAAACGTGCCACTCGGGCAGTCGAGCACGGTGTGCAGGTTACAGCTTTCCAGTAACAACTTGCGCAGGCTCACCGATGCGTTGTCGGTATTGGAGAGAAACGTGTTCTTGATGACCACACCACCGCGCCCACCCGCCTTCAGGATCTTGATGAAGTGTTGCAGGAATAGAAACGCTGTTTCACCGGTGCGAATTGGGAAGTTCTGCTGCACTTCCTTGCGCTCCTTGCCACCGAACGGCGGGTTGGCGAGCACCACGTCGTACCGATCCCTATCCTGGATGTCGGCGAGGTTCTCGGTGAGCGTGTTAGTGTGCACGATGTTCGGCGCCTCAATGCCGTGCAGGATCATGTTCATGGTCCCGATCACGTACGCGAGCGACTTCTTCTCCTTGCCGTAGAACGTGCGCTCCTGGAGCGTCTTCGCGTCCGCGGTGGTGAGGCCGGGCTTCCTGCTCATGTACTCAAAAGCCTCGCACAGAAAACCCGCCGAGCCGACAGCGCCGTCGTAGATACGCTCGCCGATTCGGGGGTGAACTACCTGCACCATCGCGCGGATGAGTGGGCGTGGCGTGTAGTACTCGCCGCCGTTGCGCCCCGCGTTGCCCATGTTCCGGATCTTGGCTTCGTACAGGTGCGACAGCTCGTGCTTCTCCGTCTGCGAGCGGAAACGCAGCGCGTCGATGTGGTCGATGATCTCACGAAGATTGTAGCCGGATGAGATCTTGTTCTTTATCTCACCGAAGATCTCGCCGATCTTGTACTCGATGGTGTTCGGCCCGCTCGCCTTCTGCTTGAAACCGTGCAGATACGGAAAGAGCTTCCGGTCCACGAAGTCACGGAGATCATCGCCGGTCATCGCCCTGTTGTGGTCGATCTCGCCGTTCTTCCCCTTTGGCGCCGCCCAGCTGTCCCAGAGGTATTCCTTGTCGAGGATGAAGCTGTACTTCTTCCCATCGACCTGGGCCTCCAGCGCCTTGCCCTCCTCCAACTCCTCCAGGTACTTGAGAAAGAGAAGCCACGAAGTCTGCTCCGTGTAATCCAGCTCGGTGGTGCAGCCGGCCTCTTTCCAGAGGACGTCGTCGATGTTCTTGAAGGCTTGTTGGAACATGGGTCGGTTATGTGGTGAGAAATTGGCGTCGTGGCTTAGTGCTGTATTTCTGCCGGATACTCCGCAGCCTCGTGTAGTCGCACGCCGAGTCCGTCGTTCTAACTCACTTGAGACCAGACGAACCTAGAGAGCGGGCGACGAACTGGGCGGCAAGGACGCGCGTCGGTGCTCGGACTGTCCCAACCAGCGTTTGTCGATGTCCGCGAGCACGTCAGGACAGTGATGCTCCAGGTAGTCTGCTGTTCGCCGGGCGTCAGCTATGAAGGCGTCAAGCGCGGCTATCGTAACGACTCGTAGCCAAGTCGGAGCATGACCGGCGACTGGATTGTTCCAGTCGAGCACTCCTGAATCGACCGTAGAAACGATGATGTCTTGGGTCTCGTCAAGATGGGCATCGACGAGGTGCCCATCGATCACTATAACCGGCAACACGATTTGCCCGACGGGAGTCTCGGCGTATTATTCCGAGTCAACAGCGCCGGCGCTTAGCACGGCTGCACTACTTATCGTCATCGCCGCCTCGAATGCGACATTCCTCGGATTGTCCGTCTGTGTGTCGGCTTTTGCCCCCAACGTTGCTCGCTGTAATCCGTAACCCGGGCGATCATCAAACTCGAAAGCTGGAAGCTTACCACGCGCGTCGGTCAGGCGCCTCATCCGAGTCAACAGTTGTCGACCTAGCTTGGATGCCGGAATCCGATAATAGTGAAACATTCCCTCGGTGTCGGTCGTTTCAAGTGCGCGCGTGAATAGAACCCATGGCTGCTTCTTAGTCACCTTGCACTCGATAAGGAGCGTGAGCTGCCAAGCAACATTCTCGCCGCTCCAGTAGCGGTGGGCGACAACATCCAGTTCGCGTGGCTTCGCCGATGAGGGATCCAGAAAATACGCACTCTGCATTACAGCGAACCCCGCGTTCCGTAGCGCAGCGGCGACCCGCATCTCGAGCGGGTATCCCTGTTTGCTCAACCACTCCTTAACCGCCTCCTCTGGTGTTTGCTCTTCTGCCATGATCAAATAATGTGTTGGACCACCGGACGAGCGCCGGCGTTTCCCTGACAGCCCAGGACTGCTACGCAGCCGCCCAGAAATCACCGACTTCCCGTGCACGCGATGTGATCTCGTGTTCGGTTAGACCTCTTTCAAGCAAACGATGCTCGAGTAGCGCGTTAAGCCAATGATTTAGATACTGCGCTTCGTCTGCGAGGAATTCCAGCCTACGTGTGAGTGCCTCAACCCGGCCTGCTTCGCTCAGGACAGCCTCGAGCTGGAATCGGCTGCGATGAACAAGCCAGTTGCGTTCACGGAAGAACGATCTAAGACGACGGTCCAAGTCTTCGGAGAAGTCCCGCTCTAGCCCTGGCTGTTGCGTGATTCTTTCGACGGCTCCAGATGTGTGGTCCTCCAACATCTGCAGCGCTTCAGCTCCGGCGACACGCGGCGGTATCTCGAAGAGAAGAGACAGATGGATAACAAGAGTTCGTTCGAACGCCTGGGCATGCCAAAGCGCGTAGCCGAGTCGTGATTGAATCTCGCGGAAGCGTACGGGATCGACAGTATTAATCTCGCGTACCGACACGCCTTCGCGGTACCGATCCACATACTTCCCTCTAATGCCACCCGAGAAGTCGATGTCCTTCGGCAGATCCTCGTCGTCAGAATGGTGCTTCATAGCTCTTTCGCTCATGGGACGTAGCCAAACGTGCGGTTATGAGACGAACCACGTGACCCTCATCTGTGTGAGCAACTACGAGTAGGCGTCCCTGGCTCGATTGACCAATGATCCAGAACCGCTCCTCACCTAGCGAATGTGACCGGTCGGCGACGGTCACCGAAAGTGGGTCGTTGAATACGGTGAGGGCCTCGGAAAACGACACGCCGTGTTTATGCAGATTGTGTTCTGCCTTCTCTCCATCCCACTCAAACTGGATAGCCATTCATGGGATCAAGAGGTCGCGCAGAACCGGGACGACATAGCTACAGCCCAATGCTATCTAGATACATGATCGCTGCCCACCGAACGCGCAAGCCTGAGCTGGAACGCATGTTGGGCTGAATTACAAAGTCCCCGCCAATTCAGCGCCCCGGGAAGCTGCTGAGCACCAGCCGTTTCGCGGCGGGTACGCCCCTCACACAGTCTCTCACACATTCGGCCGCTATTCCCGCGGGCCGCCGCTCTGGCTGCAGCCGAGCGCCATTCCGTTCCGGCATCTGCCCGCTCGGCGCATGACTTGCGAATTATACGTTCCCCTCCTCCTCCTCCTCTAGGAGCCGATCCCATTCGCCCTTACATGTATCTCGCCGCGCTCGTCTTCATTCTACCGAACTGTGAGGGCGTCGGCGCGCCCGCCAAGGTTACCGTCCCCGTTGACAGCGTCGCCGGCGAGATCTCCTTCCGACTCGCCGGCGCTGGTGGTGCGGCAATCGCCGTCCCGGTGTACATCAACGGCCACGGACCCGTCGATCTCATCCTGGACACCGGAGCCACGCTCACGTGTGTCGACGACGAGCTGGCGCGTGAGCTCGCACTTCCGCGGCGGGCCGGCGCAATAGGTGTCGGGGCATCCGTCGGTGGAACTGGCCCGCTCAGACTCGTGCGCATCGATTCGCTCCGCGTCGGCGCAGCGCGCGCGTCAGATATCACCGCCTGCGCCCTGGACCTGAAGGGCCTCCGCGTGATCAGCCCTAACGTGCACGGGCTGCTCGGTCTCAATTTCCTCAAGAGTTTCCGCGTCACTATCAACTTCCAACGGCGTATCCTCACGCTGGCCACCCCATAGCCGTAGCTCAGTAAACCATGCACGCTCGGTGGGCATCTAATAGCTAAACCCGAAACCCCGAGAATCTCCTGATGCTGCCTTTCAGTTGGATCGCCGCTGTCCCAATGCTGCTAGCTCCCACGCCGACCCGCGCACCGGCTTACACGCTCGATGTCGCCGCGCCGCGCTCAGGCTCGGCCAACGCCGCGGGCGCCACGACCGTTCGGATCTCGGCACGCGCGGGATACCTGCACATCCAGGGGCGGCCGGGGATCACGGAAGTCCGCGCGCAGGGCACCGCGCACGCATCCAACAATGACGTGCTCAAACAGGTGCAGCTCGTCGTCAAACGCACCGGAGATGTGGTCGAGGTCACCGTCGTCACGCCGGATCAGAGCGGCGGCGGCTGGTTCACCAACGGCTTCGGCAACAACTCCGCATCGTTAGATCTCACCGTCGAGGTTCCAACGACGATCCCTCTCGACGTCGAGGACGGGAGCGGTGATACCATCATCCGCGGCACCGGCACGGTCAAATTGAACGACGGCTCCGGCAACATTGACATCGACGGCGTGATCGGTGATCTCTCCGTGGATGACGGCTCGGGTGACATCACCGCCCGGAATGTCCGCGGCAAGGTCACCCTGACCGATGGCTCCGGCAACGTGAAGCTGTCCAACGTGGGCTCCGTGATATCGGGAGCGATGGATCTGGCGACCTGAACATCGATCACGTTATAGGCAACGTGATGATCGGCTCAGATGGATCCGGCGAGATCGACGTTTCGTCGGTGAGCGGCGACTTCACGGTCCGGTCCAAGGGGAGTGGCTCCATCAACAGCCAGGACGTCAAGGGCAAAGTAGATATCCCGGAACGGCATCGGCGCTGACGCGGCCATGACGCGGCACTGACGCGGCCATGACGCGGCACTGACGCGGCCATGACGCGGCACTGACGCGGCCATGACGCGGCACTGACCCGGTGGTCGTCGCGCTCCGGTGGCACTATCCCCGGAGCGCGTCTAACTTCCTTGCATGCCCACCTTCGGAAATGGGCGCCG
>JBBSHV010000012.1:0-26527 GCA_038232435.1 Gemmatimonadales bacterium
ACATGGTCCCGCGCGAGCACCATTCTTCCGGACTTCGTTGGGCACACGTTTGCCGTGCACAACGGAAATAAATTCATCCCCGTCTACGTGACGGAGAACATGGTCGGGCACAAGCTCGGTGAGTTCTCTCCGACGCGGCTCTTCCGTGGTCACACGGGGAATAAGGCGACGGACAAGAAGGCCGCCGGCGTACCGGCCAGGGGTGGCAAGTAAGATGGCCACTCCTGTTGCAATACCACGCGCTCGCGCAATTCAGCGTACCGCTCGCCAGTCGCCGTACAAGATGCGCCTCGTGATCGATCAGATCCGCGGCAAAAATGTGAGTGATGCGCTCGCGCTGCTCCGCTTCTCCAAGAAGCATGCGGCCAAGCAGATCGAGAAGACTCTGTCGTCGGCTGTTGCGAACGCGGAGTACAAGGCGCGCATGGCCAACGAGCCGATCGATCTCGACGCGCTGATTGTTTCGTACGCGGTCGTGAACGAAGGGCCTTCGCTCAAGCGCTACATGCCCGCCGCACAGGGGCGTGCGACACCGATCCGCAAGCGCACCAGCCACGTTGACATCGTGGTAGCGGAGCGTCCGGCCAGACCCAAGCCTGCGAAGAAGACTGCCGCGAAGTCGGGCACCAAGACAACCGCGCGCAAGACAACGAGTAAGCAAGCGGCCAGCAAGACGGCCACAAGGACCGAAGGGGGGGGAGAGCAGTAATGGGACAGAAAACACATCCAATCGGGTTCCGGCTGGGCGTCTCGAAGAACTGGCGCTCGCGCTACTACGCCAACCGTGACATGCCCGCGATGCTGAAGGAGGATGCACTTCTCCGTAAGTACTTGCACACGCGTCTCGGGCATGCGGCAATCGCCGACGTGACGATCGAGCGCAAGCCGGGCAAGGTCGTGGTCACGATTCATACCGGACGCCCGGGTGTCGTGATCGGAAAGAAGGGCACCGAAGTTGATCAGCTGCGCGATGAGCTCAGCCGGTTGTCCGGCAAGGAAGTTGGCATCAACGTTGAAGAGATCAAGCGCCCCGAGCTCGAAGCTCAGCTCGTGGCCGACAACATCGCCAACCAGCTGGCGCAGCGCATCTCTTTCCGTCGCGCGATGAAGCGTGCGGTGCAGAGCGCGATGCGCATGGGCGCTGGTGGCATCAAAGTGAAGTGCGGTGGTCGTCTGGGCGGCGCTGAAATCGCGCGCGTCGAGGGTTATCACGAGGGTCGTGTGCCTCTTCAGACGCTGCGCGCCGACATCGACTATGCTACCTCGACCGCGAAGACCACCTTCGGCACCATCGGTGTTAAGGTGTGGATCTACAAGGGCGAGATCGTGGAAGACCGTCGCGGTAAGGCTTACTCGTCCGACGCGTAAGGAGATAGAGATACCACGATGCTGAGTCCAAAGCGCGTCAAATTCCGGAAGATGTTCAAGGGTCGCACGACAGGATTGGCGACCCGCGGTAACAAGGTTTCGTTCGGCGACTACGGCCTTCAGGCTCTTGAGCCCGGCTGGGTGACCAACAGGCAGATCGAAGCGGCTCGTGTGGCGCTCACGCGTCACATCAAGCGCGGCGGCAAGGTCTGGATTCGCATCTTCCCGGACAAGCCGATTACGAAGAAGCCGGCCGAGACCCGCATGGGTAAGGGCAAGGGCTCGCCGGAAGGATGGGTGGCCGTGGTCAAGCCTGGCCGCATGATGTTCGAGCTCGAAGGAGTGACGCCCGAAATCGCTGAGAAGGCGATGGCTCTGGCATCCGCGAAGTTGAGCGTAAAGACAAAGTTTGTGAAGCGGGAAGAGGCGCACACTGATGAAGGCTAATGAAATCCGAGAGATGGCCGAGACGGACATTTCCCAGAAGATCGCGGAGCTCGAAGAAGAGCGCTTCCGGCTGACGTTCCGCTCTGGAACGGAGCCGTTGGAAAACCCGCTGCGCCTGCGCTATATCCGGCGTGATATTGCGCGGCTCAAGACGGTGCAGAACGAGAGGATGACGCAGAATGGCTGAGATGACGAACGAGACGGGAATATCCGAGACGTCCGAGACGTCCGAGACGTCCACTGGGGCGAGTGAAGGGACGCGCAACGCGCGCAAGACCCGCACTGGAACGGTCGTGAGCGACAAGATGGAGAAGACCGTCGTGGTCGCGATCGAGCGTCGCGTACGCCATCCGGTTTACGGTAAGATGATGACGCGCACCAAGAAGCTCAAAGCACACGACGAGGCCAATTCGGCCAAGCTCGGCGACACGGTGCGGATCATGGAGACGCGGCCACTGTCGAAGGACAAGCGCTTCCGAGTGGTCGAGATCGTCGATCGCGCCCGCTAAGGAGAGACTGCGATGATCCAGCAAGAATCGATGGTTAAGGTTGCGGACAACTCCGGCGCGAAGCGTGCGCTTGTGATCCGCGTACTCGGTGGCACCGGCCGGCGTTACGCCGGACTGGGGGACGTCGTGATCGTGGCCATCAAGGACGCGCTCCCGAACGGCACCGTGAAGAAGTCAGACGTTGCTCGCGCGGTTGTGGTGCGGACCGCCAAGGAGACGCGCCGCAAGGACGGTTCCTACATCCGCTTCGACGAGAACGCGGTAGTGATCATCAACGACGCCGGTGAGCCACGCGCAACGCGCGTGTTCGGTCCGGTGGCGCGTGAGATCCGTGACAAGAAATACATGAAAATCGCCTCGTTGGCGCCAGAGGTCCTGTAACATGCGCATTCTTACGCATCGTAAGACCGCGAAGAAGCGGCTCACGACTGATCGACACAGCAGGAACACCGAGCGCACGAACGTACACGTCATGAAAGGTGATGTTGTGCGCGTGCTGCGCGGCGACGACAAGGGTAAGGAAGGCAAGGTCACCCGCGTCTTTCCCAAGACCAACCGCGTGCTCGTTCAGGGCGTGAACTTCGTCAAGAAGCATCGCGCCGCGCGCAATGCGGAAGAAGAGGGCGGGATTCGTGAAGAGGAGGCTCCGATGGCCGCGTCGAACGTGATGCTTATCGATCCGAAGTCTGGCGCCCCGACCCGAGTGAGGTCACGCACGGACAAGGACGGCAACAAGGAACGGGTGAGCGCCAAGAGCAACGACACCATCCAGCTGCCGACGCGCTAAAGGAATAGAGACATGGCAACCAAGCAAGACAACAAGAAGGGCGGCGCCAAGGGCGGTGCAAAGTCAGGTGGCAAGGGCGGCAAGTCGACGGGGAACGCTCCGGGCAACAAGAACAAGCCCACTCCTCCCAAGGGCGGCGGCGGTGCTAAGGCCGCGACGCCCCGCTCAGGCGAGCGCAAGGTGCTGCTCCCGACCGAGCACGCTGGTGTTGGGCGCGAGGTTCCGGCACCGCGTATGCGCGCGCACTACAACTCGGCCGTACGCCCGCGTCTGACGCAGCAGTACGGATACGGCAACCCGCATCAGGTCCCGACGCTCGAAAAGATCGTGATCAACGTGGGTGTCGGCGAGGCTCTCAGGAACTCGCGCATTCTGGACGTGGTGGTGGATGAACTCGCGCTCATCACCGGTCAACGTCCGGTGCGTCGGAAGGCGAAGAAGTCGATCGCCAACTTCGGCCAGCGCGAAGGACAGGAGATTGGCGCGTCGGTGACGCTACGCGGTCCGCGTATGTGGGAGTTCCTTGACCGTCTGGTGACGGTCGCGATCCCGCGCATTCGCGATTTCCGTGGCCTCAACACCCGCGCGTTTGACGGGCGTGGCAACTACACCATGGGCGTGAAGGAGCAGATGATCTTCCCAGAGATCAGCTATGACATGGTAGACGAAATCCACGGCATGGACATCACCTTCGTCACGACGACGAACAAGGACGATCAGGCGCTTACACTGCTCCGCGAGCTCGGCATGCCGTTCCGTGGTGAAGAAAAGCCCGTAGTCGTCGTTCACGCGTAACGCGGTTAACAGGTACCGACAATGGCAAAGACTTCCAAGATCAAGAAGAACGAGCAGCGCAGGGCTACGGTGGCGAAGTATGCGGTGCGCCGTCGTGAGCTGAAGGCTATCATCAAGAACCCCAAGTCCACGGACGAGCAGCGGGCCGACGCGTACGAGGCGATCCGCAAGATGCCGCGCGACGCTTCGGCGGTACGTATCCGGAATCGTTGCGCGTTCAGCGGCCGTCCGCGCGCGACGTTGCGCCAGTTCGGGCTTTCGCGCATCGCGTTCCGCGACATGTCGCTGGCCGGATTTATTCCCGGCGTGCGCAAGGCGAGTTGGTAGGTAGCAGGTAGTAGGTAGCAGGTAGTAGTGCGGGGCTTCAGCCCCGCCTCGTTCGAAAGGCCCGGCACCTGCCCCGCCTCAGAGTACGCCACAATTCAGCAGCCCCGCACGTCCGCGAACCGGATACGACGGGACGAGGTAACGGTAAGTAAATGAGTATGACAGACCCTATTGCGGATATGCTGACGCGCATCCGCAACGCATGCCAGGCCAACCACCGGCGCGTGGACATGCCTGCCTCCAAGGTGAAAGTGCAGATCGCGCAGATCCTCAAGGAGAACTCCTACATCCACGACTACAAGACACTGGAGACCGAGGAGGGGCGCAAGATTCTACGCGTTGTGCTCAAGTACGCTGGAACCGGGACCCCGGTGATCCGCGACCTGCAGCGCGTTTCCACGCCGGGCCTCAGGCGTTACGTCGGCGTGGGCGAGATCCCGCGCGTTCGCAACGGCCTCGGCATGGCGATCCTCAGCACGTCACGTGGCGTGATGTCCGACCGGCAGGCGCGGCAGGCGCGCACCGGCGGCGAACTCCTCGCGCTCGTCTGGTAAGGGAGAGCTAAAACATGTCACGAATTGGAAGAAAGCCTGTCCCCGTCCCGCAGAATGTCACGGTGACGCTGGACGGCAATACTGTGAAGGTCAAGGGCCCGCGCGGTGAGTTGCAGCGGACGATTCACCCCGAGATGCGCGTCTCCATGGAGAACGGTGAAGTGACCGTGGCGCGTCCGTCGGATGATGAAAACCACAAGGCGCTGCACGGACTCAGCCGCACGCTGGTGGCCAATATGGTTGAGGGCGTGTCGGACGGATTTAAGAAGACGCTCGAGTTGGTAGGCGTTGGATACAAGGCAGAAGTTCGCCCGTACGGTCTTCAGCTCGCACTAGGCTTCTCGCATCCCGTTGAAGTGAAGGCGCCGGTCGGCATCAAGCTCACCGCGCCCATCCCGACGCAGATCGTCGTCGAAGGGGCGAACAAGGAAGTCGTGGGACAGGTGGCCGCGGAGATCCGCCGCCTCCGTCCGCCCGAGCCATACAAGGGCAAGGGCGTTAAGTATCAGGGCGAGCAGGTTCGCCGCAAGGCCGGTAAGGCTGGGGGTAAGTAAGCGATGAAGAAGCCGCAGACCCGCGAGCAATTCCGGGCAAGACGTCACTTCCGCGTCCGGAAGAAAGTGAATGGAACCGCGGAGCGTCCTCGTCTCGTTGTGTTCCGTTCCGAGAAGCACATCTATGCGCAGCTCGTTGACGATAACGCGCAGCACACGCTGATGACCGTCACCGACGGTGGTTTCTCTGGAAAGAAGGTTGATAAGTCATTCGAGGTCGGTAAGAGGATCGCTGAGCGCGCCAAGGAAGCAGGGCTCTCGCGGATCGTCTTCGATCGTGGTGGATATGTGTATCACGGCCGCGTGAAGGCAGTGGCCGACGGCGCCCGCGAAGGCGGGCTGGAGTTTTAATGGCGGACAACAATAGCAATCATACGCCGGCCGCCAGCACGACAGTGGCTCCAGGTGGTGCACCCGGCGGCAACCCACGTCCTCCACGCGGCGGCGGTAGTGCGCGCAGCGGCGGTGGCGGTGGTGCTGGCCGTGGTCGTGGCGGTCCCGGCGGCGGACAGGGTCGCGGCGGCCCCGGCGGTGGTGGTGGCCAGGGCGGTCGTGGCGGCCCCGGTGGTGGTCAGGGCGGCGGACGCAGCGGTGGCGGCCCCAAGGGTCGCGATGGCGGACGCGGCGGCGATCGTGGTCGCGGCGGTGATGATGGTGGAACCGAGCTGATCGAGAACGTGGTTGCGATCAACCGCGTTGCCAAGGTGGTGAAGGGTGGTCGCCGGTTCTCCTTCAACGCACTCGTCGCCGTCGGCGATGGCCAGGGTCGCGTCGGTTTCTCGACGGGCAAGGCCAATGAGGTGTCAGAGGCTGTCCGCAAGGCCGTCGATGGAGCCCGCCGGAACATGGTTTCGATTCCGATGACGGGCGGGACCATCCCGCACGAGATCGTTGGCCAGCATGGCGCGGGCAAGGTGTTGATGAAGCCAGCAGCTCCGGGCGCCGGCGTCATTGCCGGCGGTGCGGTCCGTGCCGTGCTCGAGTGCGCCGGCATCACTGACATCCTGACCAAGAGCCTGGGCTCCACCAACCCGCACAACATGGTGTTGGCGGCGCTGGACGGGCTGCAGCATCTGACGACTGTTGAACAGATTGCGCGTGAGCGCGGCATCGACGCGGGATCGCTCGGTTACCGCTCGCGTGCGAAGACGAGGGTGGTGGCGTAAAATGGCTAGAACATTCGTATGGCACCCCACGCGGGGGCCAAAGACGACGCAGAAGCTCCAGCCCGCCGGCGACGGCAAGCTCGAGTTGACGCAGGTCCGAAGCAAGATCGGGCACTCGTGGCGCATGCGCGCCACGCTCGAGGCGCTCGGCCTCAAGCATCCGCATGACGTCGTCGTGCATCAGGATTCGCCATCGCTGCGTGGACAGATCAAGCGCGTTCGGCACCTGATCAACGTCGCGCCAGCAAAGGAGTAGCAGACAATGGCATCGAACGAAAAGATCGGGCTGCACAACCTCGTGGCGGCTCCGGGCTCGCACCGTAACCGGAAGCGCATTGGCCGGGGGCCGGGCTCGGGAACTGGGAAGACATCGGGCAAGGGACACAAGGGTATCAAGGCGCGCGCCGGCCACCACGGCCCGGGCGGTGGTAAGCCGCAGTTCGAGGGCGGTCAGATGCCGCTCACGCGCCGGCTGCCCAAGCGCGGCTTCACCAGCCCGTTCCGCGTTGAACACCAGGTGGTCAGGCTCAGCGATCTGGCCCAGTTTGGTGGGGGAACGGAAGTCACTTCAGAGACGTTGGTAGTGGCGGGACTGATCCGTAGCGGTAAGGGCGACGCCAAGGTTCTCGCCAACGGCGCGATCGACCAGGCTGTCAACGTACGCGGAATCAAGGTCAGCAGCGGCGCTCGCGACAAGATCGTCGCGGCGGGTGGTACGGTAGCGTAAATTGCGATAGGTAGGGCCGGGCTGAAGCCCGGCGTCGGTCGATATAGAAGATCATCGTATCGCGGTTCATGGCGCGTTAGCGTAGGCGCGGCTGAAGCCGCGCCGTACAGGGCCGGGCTCGTGCCCGGCCATTCAGGAGAAATTTTTCAATGGCGCAGAACAATCCCGCAGCGGCTGTCGCGGACATCACGCGAAACACCGAGCTGTGGGATAAGATCAAGTTCACCTTCCTCTGCCTCGTCCTTTACCGGCTCGGTGCCCACATCACCGCGCCGGGAATTGATGTCGTCGCGCTCACGGATTTTTTCGCGACCAAGGGAAAGGGCGGACTGCTGGGACTGTATGACCTGTTCGTCGGCGGCGGTCTGTCGCGGGCGACTGTTTTCGCGCTCGGCATCATGCCGTACATCTCGGCGTCCATCTTCATCCAGATTGCCGGCGCCGTCGTGCCGCAGGTGGAGAAGATGCAGAAGGACGAGGAAGGGCGAAAGACAATCAATCAGTGGACCCGTTACATCACCGTCGTGCTCGCCGTCGTCCAGGGATGGGGCTTCGCGCTGTTCACTTCGTCGCTCCAAAACGCCGTGATCAACCCGGGCTTCGGGTTCAAGCTGCAGATGGTGCTCTTCCTCACCACCGGCGCGATCTTCGTGATGTGGCTGGGTGAGCAGATCACCGAGCGCGGCCTGGGCAATGGCGCATCGCTCATCATCTTCTTCTCGATCGTCGAGCGGTTCTGGCCCGGCATCCTCGACACGTTCAAGTTCGTTACGACGCAGGCGGTCGGCCCGTTCTCGCTGATCATCCTCGGCGTTGTAATGGTTGGTGTCGTGGCTGGTACGGTCGCGATTACGATGGCGGCACGTCGCATCATGATTCAGATCCCGCAGCGCACGATGTCGCGTGGCCGGATGCGCGAGGCTTCGCGCAACTTCATACCGCTCCGTATCAACACGGCGGGCGTGATGCCGATCATCTTTGCGCAGTCGGTGATCGTGATTCCGGGCGCGTTGGCTCAGTTCAGCGGTAACCCCGGCCTACAGGCAGCGGCCGAGCACATTCAGCCGGGCACTTGGCTGTACTACCTGCTCTCGGCCGTGCTAATCATCTTCTTCACGTACTTCTATACGGCCATCATCTTCAATCCGGTGGACATCGCCGAGAACCTGAAGAAGCAGGGCGGTTTCATTCCCGGTGTGAAACCCGGAGTGAAGACGGCGGAGTACGTCGACAACGTGATTTCGCGCATCACCTTCCCGGGTGCGATCTTCCTCACGTTCATCGCGCTTCTGCCGGTGTTCATCGCCGACATGATCAACGTGCCGTTCCGCTTCGGCGGTACTTCACTATTGATCGTGGTGGGTGTTGCGCTCGACACGCTGGCGCAGGTGAACCAGCACATGTTGCTGCGCAAGTACGATGGCTTCATGAAAAAGGGACGGGTGCGCTTCCGCGGGCAGAGCGCGTTCGCGGGATCCTGATCCATACCTGATCCACATCTGATCCACTAAAAAGCAACTGTGATTATAGTTCTCTTGGGACCGCCAGGGGCGGGGAAGGGGACACAGGGCGAGCTGCTTGCGGCTCGCCTCGGCATTCCCAAGATCGCGACGGGCGATCTCTTCCGCGCCGCGTTGCGTGAAGGAACTCCGCTCGGGCTCGAGGCCAAGCAATACATGGAGCGCGGCGAGCTCGTCCCGGACTCTGTGATACTTGGGATACTTCGCGACGCGATTGCGTCCTCCGATAACGACGGAGGCGCAATCCTAGACGGTGCCGTCCGAACCGTTCCGCAGGCCGAAGGGCTCGCGGACGCGCTCTCGGCGATCGATCGGAAGGTCGACGCCGTGCTCCTGTTCGAGGCCAATCACGACGAGCTGGTTCGTCGGCTCAGCTCGCGCGCGACCTGCGAAGTTTGCCAAACTCCGTACGCCGGACTGGAGCCGGGTGATCCGTGCCCCAAGGGCGACGGCGGCAAGCTGATCCGTCGGAAAGACGACGAACCTGAGGCGATCCGCACCCGGCTCAACGTGTACGACGAGCTGACCGCACCGGTGATAAGCTGGTACGAGCAGCACGGCGTTCCGGTGTATCGCATAGACGCGATCGGCCCGATAGAAGAGGTCACCGCGCGGGCGGCGGACGCATTGGCACAGGCGCAGTGCCACTAACAACCATCCCGGCAGTGCCCGCGGCAGTTCCGACGGAATCACAGGATCGACACGATGATACAGCTCAAGTCCCAGCGTGAGATCGACATAATGGCTCGCGGCGGTCGTATTCTGGCCGGCGCGATTCAGCTGGTCGAGCGGGACGTGCGCGCGGGGATGACGACGCTCGAAGTCGACCTCATGGTGGAGCAGTTCATCCGGTCACACACCGGGGCTACGCCTTCATTCAAGGGGTTGTACGGCTTTCCCGGAAGTGTGTGCGCGTCGATCAATGACGAGATCGTGCACGGCATTCCAAGCGCCAAGCGCGAGATTCACGACGGCGATCTGGTCTCCATCGACGTTGGCGTGCAGTTGGATGGGTATCACACCGACGCCGCGACCACGGTTGGCATCGGCAAGATAGACGAGGAATCGCGGCGGCTGCTCGACGTTACTCGCGAGTCGTTGAAGGCCGGCATCGAAGCGGCTCAGCCGGGGAACCACATCGGGGACATTGGTGCCGCGGTGCAGGACGTTGTCGAGTCCGCTGGGTTCAACGTCACGCGGGATTTGGTGGGCCACGGCATCGGGTCCACCTTCCACGAAGATCCGCAGGTTCCCAACTATGGCAAGCCCAAGCGGGGAATACGGCTCGCGCCGGGACTGACCATCGCGATCGAGCCCATGGTCACGATCGGAAGTCACAAGACGCGGCAGCTGTCTGATCGATGGACCGTTGTTACCGCGGACAGCTCGCGCGCGGCGCACTTCGAGCATACCGTCGCGGTAACCGCGGCGGGACCGCTGATTTTGACGCAGTTGTAATAGGGAGTCGGGGGCGGGGCTGAAGCCCCGCCTACAAGCCCCGCTGTACGGCCTCGCTCTACGTCAGAGCGGTGTTTACCAAATCCGCCACTTGCTTTGCGCGGCGCTCTACCGAGGCTTCCAGCGCGAGTGCGGATTCCGCAAGCTCGCGCGCTCCGTCTACATCGCCGAGCAATTTTACGTTGACACGAACGTTGTAGGCGGCCGCGGTACAGGCAGCGTTGGCCATCAGCGCGGCCACACCCGCATCGCTTATCGCGTTGCAGTTGCCGCGCTGTGCCACCGTAATAATGAGTGTTATCACACGCTCTGACAGCCGAGCCACTTCGAGAGGGACACGAGCTGCGGCGAAGAGCGCGCCTTGGATGGCGCGCGCGCGGTGAGCGGCATCGTGTGGCTCTGCCGACGGCAGCCTGCGCGCATCGGTGACCGAGGCATATGCTTCGGCATCACGTGCGGCAAGTGCCTCCAGTTCGTTGCGTAACCGCTCTGATTCGAGCGCTACGCCGCGCATCTCATCTTCAATTTCTCTGTAGCGCGGCCGGCCGAGCGTGAGTGTTGCGACCATTCCGGTTAGCGCGGCAGCGAGGGAGCCCGCAATTGCCGCGACACTCCCTCCACCAGGAAATGGGTCTGCACCCGCGACTGCGGCGACATAGTCGTGCGGACTGTAGCCGCGCTCACGTTGCTGCAGGATGCGGCGCTCCAGAACGTGGTCAGACAGCGGATCGCGAAGCCGAAGGCGATGGGCGGCTACATCAAAGGCGACCCGTTCCGGGACCAGCCCGATGATCTCGCTCCAGGTGACTTCGCCGCCTCGCGCGCGTGTTTCGCGTTCCACCGCGTCGAAGGCAATAGAGAGCGGTGTGCGCTCTATGTCTACCAGATTCATCGACACCTGAGCCTGGGAATCAACCTCAAGCGCGAGCGCCTTCACGCACGGGAGCCCTCCGCTCGATTGGCGCACCGCGCGCGCGACTTCCCTGGCGGTTGGCATCGCCTTGGCAGTGCCGACGTACACGTTGAATGCGACGAGGAACGGCCGGGCGCCGATCGCGACCGCGCCGAAGCTCGGGTGCATGTGGGCTGGACCGAAATCAGGCGCGCGTTCTGGATCGCGCTGCATGGCGTCTCGCAGACCCTCGAAGCCGCCGCGTCGCACGTCGGCCAGGTTGCGCATGGTGGATCTCGTTGCGGCGCGTTCATACAGGTAAACGGGGATTTCCAGCTCGTTACCGACGCGCTCGCCTACCGCGCGCGCGATGGCGACGCAGTCGTCCATTGTGGCGCCGTCCAGTGGAACGAACGGAACGACATCGGCCGCTCCGATGCGCGGGTGCACTCCCGCGTGGGCCGATATGTCGATCCGGTCACGCGCCGCGCGTATCGCGGCGAACGCGGCGTCGGGCATCGTCTCGGCCGGCGCGACGAAGGTGATGACAGACCGGTTGTGCGACGCGTCGGACGTAACGTGGAGGATGGACACTCCGGCGACCGCGGCGATTCGATCGCGAATCGCGTGGACTACCTCCATATCCCGCCCTTCGGAAAAGTTCGGTACACACTCGATGAGCTTCACGCAGAGTAGCTCACAGTGTCGCTGGCCGAGTCAGCTTTTCAGTGGATTGGAGGGTGTCGAGAAGCCACGCGTGCATCGCCGGACTGCCCGCGACGACCGGATAGCTTTCGATATCCGCACGCCTGCCGAGCATGTCGGTTACGATTCCGCCGGCCTCCTCGATCATCAGTATTCCGGCAGCGATGTCCCACGGGGAAAGTTGCAGTTCCCAGAATGCCTCGTATCGCCCCGCGGCCACGCCGGCGAGATCGAGCGCTGCTGCTCCCGCGCGCCGCAGCCCCGCCGTGGCCGCCGCAACGGGACCAAATTGGCGCGAGTAGCGCGCGACATCTTCGCTGCCGCCAAACGGAATGCCCGTGGCGATCAGCGATCGAGCAGGTTCAGTGATCGATGATACGCGCATGGGCTCTCCATTGAGCCACGCGCCGCGTCCTCGTACAGCGGTGTACGTCTCGTCCAACGCGGCGTGGCGTACGACGCCCACTATGGGCTCTCCACCGTGCAGCGCGGCAATGGAAACGGCGTACGCCGGAACCCCGTGCAGGAAGTTGGTGGTTCCGTCGAGCGGATCGACGACGAAGCAAAGTCCGCGTGGAATGTCGCCGCCACTCCAGCTCTCCTCGCCGAGCACCGGCACCGTGCCCACGTATGGGCGGAGCGTAGTCTGAATGGAATCGCGGATCGCGGCCTCGGACGACGTGTCGATCTCCGTCATATAATCGGCGGGACCCTTTGTCTGCCACTGGAGCGAGCCAAGTTGAGCCGCTCCAGCGCGGATGATCGCTTCACCCGCACGTGCGGCGGCGACGGACGCGTCGAGAATGGCGGAGAGGAGCGTTGGGTCCAGAGTGGCGTTGCCGGTCATTCTATGCTGTCTCGTATATTTCGCGCATGGCACGAGTTTTTAGCGGTATCCAACCTTCGGGCGAACTACATATTGGAAATTACCTCGGCGCGATCCGAAACTGGGTTGAGCTGCAACACAGGTACGAGTCGTTCTTCTGCATCGTGGATTATCACGCGCTCACCGGGCCATATGAGCCCGAGGACCTGCGCCGGCGCCTGAAGGAGATGGCGGTATCGCTCCTCGCTGCCGGAGTCGATCCCAACGTGTGTACGCTGTTCGTGCAGTCGCGGGTTCCCGAACATACCGAGCTGGCGTGGATCTTTAACACCGTCACTCCTCTGGGAGAGCTGGAACGGCAGACGCAGTTCAAGGACAAGTCCAGCCGACAGGAGAGCATCCTGGCCGGGGTGCTCAACTATCCCGTACTCCAAGCCGCCGACATTATGCTGTATCACGCTGACCTCGTTCCCGTGGGTGAGGATCAGGTGCAGCACCTGGAGCTCGCGCGTGAGATCGTGCGGCGCTGGAACACGAAGTTTCAGGTCGAGTTCTTCGAGGAGCCAAAGCCGCTGCTCACGCCCGCGCGACGGATCATGGGGCTGGATGGCCAGGCAAAGATGTCGAAATCGCTGGGCAACACTGTGGGGCTGCTGGAACAGCCGGATGAAGTGTGGGCCAAGCTGCGGCAGGCAATGACCGATCCCAAGCGGGTGCGGCGGGACGATCCCGGCACGCCCGAGGTGTGCAACATCTACCATCTGCACAAGGCATTCAGCCCTCCGGCGACGGTGGAGCACGTTGCGGTGCAGTGCCGTACCGCCGGCTGGGGGTGTATCGACTGCAAGAAAGTTCTGCACCAGTCGATGGAGGCCGAAATCGGTCCGATCCGAGAGCGCGCCGTGGAGCTGAAAGCCAACCCCCAAATGGTTACCGAAGCCCTGGATGTGGGTGCGGAGCGGGCGGGGAAAATCGCTCGCGACACATTGATCGAAGTCAAACAGATCATGGGCCTGTCGTAGCGCGGTGCCGGCGGCCTCCAATGGTGAGATCCTCCTCAAAGCGATAGGAGCGCACGGCAGACCCACCGGCTCGACCGCTGAGCAAGCCGCGCGCGATCTGTGCGCACGAGAGTTGACGAGCGCTGGCTTCACGGTTGGCGAGCGCGCGTTCGAATACTCCGCGTTTCCAGGACTGTGGGGCACCTCAATCGTCGGTCTACTGCTAGCTCTTACGGCGCTGTGGGTTGCCCTGCGGGCACGGAGCGGTTCACTTGGAACGGGCGACGTCTTTGGTACGGCGTTGGCGTTATGCGCGATCGGAGTGTTCGGCTGGTGGCTGGGACGGTATGGCATCACGAGCCTGCCCGTCATGCGACGGCGGGGCATGAACCTGGAAGGTGTGCGGGGCGTACCAAAAGTGTGGCTAGTGGCGCACCTGGATACCAAACGGCAGCCGATATCGCTGCTGATTCGCGCTGCCGGTGTGGTTGTGACCTTGGTGGCGTGGTTGGCCATCTTTGCCATCCTTGCGTTCCTTCCTAACGGTGCTCGGTCGCACTGGATCGTTGCGCTTGGCTGGATCGCGGCGGCCGGGGCGCTTCCATTGGTACTCAGTTGGGTGCATCATACAGGCGGAGGGACAGGCGCTCTGGACAATGCAAGCGGGGTAGCTACGGTGCTGCGGGCAGCCACGCTGGCTCGTCGCGACATGTCACTCGGCGTCCTATTGACCAGCGCCGAGGAGTTGGGAATGGCTGGCGCACGCGGCTGGCTGGCACAGCGGGCCGACGGCGAGCGCGGGGTCGCGATCAACTGTGACGGGGTGGATGACCACGGCCAGTTGACGTGTACAATCGCCCGCGACGGCGGTGTATTGCGCTCGGCTCTGGCGCTGCTGGCGGACGGGCGGATGAGGACCGGTCCGGTGCGGGTGCGAGGCTCCATGCCTGGCGTGCTATTCGATTCCGTTGCCTTCGCCGAAGCCGGCTGGCCGGCTTGTACACTGAGCCGAGGGACGCTGGGATCTCTGGCGCGAGTGCACACGCGGAGCGATACTCTGGACCGGGTGGGTGGCGTTTCGGTGGAAGAAACGGCGCGCGTCATTGCGGCGCTGGCGGGTTCGATCATTGCAGTGGAATACCGCGGTGACACTGCCGCGGAGGAGCAACAACAGAATGGATCAACAGGTGACTGACGACGGCGCAAGCGCGCTCGACGCGCGCGCAGGTGCGGCGCCCGAGGCCGGTAAGTACGTGTACTGTATCATCCAGCAGGAGGCAGTGCGCGATTTCGGCGAGATCGGTATCGGCGGCTCAGCACGCGTGTACACGGTGCACCACGGCGACCTTGCCGCGGTCGTAAGCGATACTCCGATAGTCATATATGATCCCACTCGCGATAACGTGCTTACTCACGAGTTTGTGAACGAGACCGTGATGCGCGAGTTCACGGTCATCCCGATGTCTTTCGGGACGGTGTTCCGCTCCGAGGACGACGTTGGCGAATTGCTGCGCTCGACCTACGATGCCTTCAGCGACGTGCTCGTGAAGATGCGCGGCAAGATCGAGTTCGGCGTGCAGATCCGCTGGGATCGTGAACGCGTTGTGACGAGTATCGAGGAGGAGAACGACGAGATTGGCCGGCTCAAGGACGAGATCACGAGGAACGCGGCGTCCTCGACATATTTCGCGCGCATGCAGTTGGGGCGCCTGATCGAGAGCGCGCTTGAGGAGTCCGCCTCGCGCTACGTCGCCGATGTGCACGAAGAACTGAAGCGAGCATCGGTCGCGAGCCGCAGCAACAAGGTGATCGGCGATCGCATGATCATGAACGCTGCCTTCCTTGTGAATCGCGACGACGAAAAGGCATTTGACGACGCGGTAAAAGAGATGAGCCGCCGGTACGAGCATCTCCTCTCATTCAAGTACACCGGCCCGTGGCCGCCGTACAACTTTGTCAACATAAAGCTCAAGCTGGAGAAGGCAAGCTAGGTGGGACTCCTGACGTCCATTCTCCTTGCGCCGTTCATGGGTCCCGTGGATGGAACCATGTGGACCCTTGACAAGGTGCAGCGCGCGGTCGAAGAGGAGCTCACGGATGACACGCCGATCAAGGAGGACCTCATGCGCCTGCAGCTGGAGCTGGAGGCGGGTGACATCGACGATGACGAGTACCTGGTTCGCGAAGCGCGGATCATGGAGCGATTGCGCGATGTGCGTGAATGGCGCGAGAAGTTGGGAATGGGCGTATCCGGCGGACCCGTGCGCGTTGCCCGCGACGATCGCTGATGCTTCGCTTGTAGACCCGATTGCGCTCAACGCTCGAGTACGTGTACTGTGTAGTTCCCGCGTCGGCCCTTCCAGCGACGGCCGACGAAGCGCCCGCGGGTGTGGATGGCGGCGAAGTTCGCCGAATAGTTGTCGGCGATATCGCGGCGCTCGTGTCCACGCTGGACTCAGCCGGTTACGCGGCTGACGCTGTCTCTGAGCGCGTACTCGACGCTGAGTGGCTAACGCCACGCGCGGTCGCACATGATACGGTAGTGACATGGGCCAGCGATGTGGGACCGGTGGTTCCGCTGCCGATGTGGGTGATGTTTGCCAGTTCGGAGGGCGTCGCCGCGATGCTCGAGACACGTAGCGCGTTGCTGCAAAAGGAGATCGACGTTGTTCGGGGTGCGCGCGAGTACGGCGTACGTGTGATCGGCGATCGGCATGCGCTGGCCGAAGCCGCGGTGTTGCTCGATCCCAATCTTGCGGCGTTGGAGCAGCAGGCGCAGATCGCTCCGCCCGGGCAGGCATACCTACTCAGGCGAAAGCTCGCCGCGGCGCGTAAGGATTCCGCCCGTGACGCAGCCGACCGGGTCGCCAGCGAGATACACGCTTCGCTCGCGGGTGTGGCACGAGCCAGCGCGCTGCGCAGGCGCGAAAAGACGGGCGGCGGCAGCGGTCAACCGAACCTCATCCTGGACGGAGCATATTTGGTGTCCGACGACCAGTACGACGACTTCAGGCTTGCACTGACGCAATTGATCCAACGATACGATACGACCGGCACCACCGACGGTTGCCGATTTGATTTCACCGGGCCATGGCCCCCGTACCACTTTGTCCGTGGCGACGAATGACGCGGAGGAGCGTGAGCTGGGGGTTGTCTCCCAGCCGACGCTCCTCGGGGAAGAGGCACTCGATCTCGCCGATCTGCTCAATACCGTTCTGGACAAGGGAGTGGTGGTGCACGGCGATGTCACTATCGCTGTCGCGGACGTGGATCTCATCCGCCTCAATTTGGGGCTGCTGCTCGCCGCCGTCGCAAGCACCGACGTGAGGCGACCTGCCACAGCGACCAAGTCCATGGCGGCCTCGCTGGGCCCGCCGGTGCTTGCTCCCCAACGCGGAGAAACAGTTGTCGCGTCATCTGCCGAGTCAGCACCGTCTCCCGCGACATATTCGGCAACATCTCCGGTCCCTCCGTCGGCGACTTCGCTCAATTCTGTGGCTCAAGGCTTGCCCGATCGCATCAACGCAGATGCGGACGGCGTCGAGAGTGGCCTGGCTCGGCTGGTGCTGACCCTGATCGAAGTGCTGCGCAAGGTGCTCGAGCATCAGGCCGTTCGGCGCATGGAAGGAGGGCGGCTTACCGAGGAAGAAGTAGAGAGACTGGGGCTGGCGCTTTCGAAGCTGGACAGTAGAATGCAGGACTTGAAGCGCGTTTTCGGTCTGTCCGATGAAGACCTTCAAATTGACTTGGGCCCACTGGGCCGCCTCCGCTAGGATATCCGTTGCCAGACCTCGTTTCTCCATCCCGCAGCAGCGGTCTGGTCGAGATCCTCGATCGAGTGCTCGACAAGGGGCTCGTCATTGCGGGCGACATCAAGATCAACCTCGCCAATGTCGAGCTGCTCACGATCCAGATCAGGCTGCTCGTGTGCTCGATCGATAAGGCGGAGCAGATCGGGATGAATTGGTGGAGACACGATCCTCGCTTGACGAGTCAGACCGCTCCGGCGCTCTCGGCGAGCGAGCTGGACGAACGCCTGGCGCGCATCGAGCGTCAGCTAGAAAAACTATCCGCACATGAATAGGAGTTTTCATGGCCGTTGAGCGCTCTCCGAGCGGCAGCTCACTCATCGACATTCTCGATCGCGTTCTTGACAAGGGTATCGTGATCGACGCGTGGGTTCGCGTGTCCCTCGTAGGAATCGATCTGGTGACAGTCGAAGCGCGTATTGTGGTCGCGTCAATCGAGACATATCTCAAGTACTCTGAGGCGATCGGTATAACGCAGCCAATGTCTCGGCCTCGCGAGATCGCAGCCGTGGGCGAGTTGGAGCGCGTCCAACTCGAAAACGCAGAGTTGAGGCGACGCCTTGACCAGCTCAGCACGTGATCACACGACAGTAACCCCGGGCGAGCGGTGGTCCGCCGAGCAGATGGAAAGTCTGCTCTCGGCGGTCGCCTCTGCGCCTGACTTCTCCACGGCGGCGCGCTTTCTTGTAGCGCAGTTCGCCGAGGTGAGCGGTGCGGAGCGCGGTTACGTGCTTCTGATTGACGTTGCCAGCGGTGAGTTACAGTCCGTCGCCACCGTGGGCTACGACGAGCACGACGCCCCAGAGCCGCACGTACTGGACGACCGGCATGACCCGCTCGTTGTCGCAGCGCTGAGCATGATTCCCGTGAGCTGTCCGGAGCGCCAGACGAGGATGCACGGCTCGGTGCACGCATCCAGCAGCGCCGCGTTCGTGGCGCTGCCATTCCCGCAACCGCGCGCGTCGGATGCTCCCCCGTTTCTGAACAAGACGGAAGCGGAGCGTCTCCTGCGCGGCGGGTGCGTGTTGCACGCCACGAGCGAGGCCGACGCGGGTGCAGGCGCGTCCGGTGCGCCCTCGGCCCGCGGTGCGCACTCGCCGTGCGGCGTTGTCGTTCTGGAAATGCCGTACGACGGCACTGTTGTCGCGCCGCTGCTGGAAGCGTCGCTGCTGGCCGGTCCGGTGCTGTGGCGCATCGCGGCGATCGAGGCGCATAGGCGCAGCACTGTCCAGTTGGATGAGCAGCGCAACGTGCTTACGTCGATCGTCAATTCGCTCCCCGATCCGATCGTCATCATTAATGGCGAGCACGAGATCGTGGTGCAGAATCGCCGCGCGGAGCACCTCCTGTCCATGGGTGAGAAAGACTCTGAGGGGCGTCGGCGCGCGGTCGAGATCAACAACCTGCTGTTCACGTCGCATCTGTCCAAGACTGCGATTGCGCCGGGGTCGAGCGGCGGTGCAGGTTCGCGCGAGCTGAACATGGTTGATCCAGACGAAGGGACGGATCTCCTGTTCGAAGTTCTGACGCAGCCGCTGGATGAGGTCAAGGCCGGCGCAACGGTGTCGGTGCTACGCGACGTTACGGATCTGCGTCGCGCCGCGGGCGAGCTGGAGCGGCAGGTCCAGCGCGTCAGGCTGGCGGAGTTCGAGGCCAAGCGCGAGCGCGACCGTCTCAACCTGATCCTGGCCAACGTCGCCGACCCGATCCTGGTCACCGATGACCGGTCAAACATCATTTTGATGAACCGGCAGGCGGAGCAGATGTTCGGAGCGGCGACTCCGGACGACGGCGTAGGGGCTGCGAGACGGTCCGCCGCCGTGCGCGCGAACGACACCAAGTTCACGACGTTCATCTCGGATTTCGCGCTCAGCCAGGACGTTGCGAGGCGCGAGCAGATGAGCTTCCTGACGCCGGACTCGCCTGGCGGAACGGTGCCGATAGAAGTCATTTCCGGCAAGATTCTGGACAAGCGGGGCGAGGCGATAGCAATCGTATCGGTGCTACACGATCTCACCGAGCAGGTTGAGAACGAACGTTTGTACGAAGAGTTGAAGAACTTTAATAACGAGCTGGAGGCCCGCGTGGGTGCCGCTACCTCGGATCTCGCCGAGCAGAACGTGCGGTTGCAGTGGCAGTCGCGCGAGCTGGAGAAAGCCAACCGGCTCAAATCGGAGTTTCTGGCGAGCATGTCGCACGAGCTGCGCACGCCGATCAACGCGCTCATCGGATACACCGCACTTATTCTCGACCGCATTTACGGTGATCTCAACGCCAAACAGGAAGAAGGTCTCACCCGGATCCAGGCCGCGGCGCAGCATCTGCTCGCGCTCATCAACGACATCCTGGATCTTGCCAAGATCGAAGCGGGGCGCATGCCGCTTCACATGGGTGATATCTCGCTGCAGGACATCCTGCGCGAGGTCACGGTGCACATTGATCCGTTGGTGAAGAAGAAAGGATTGCAGTACCGATCCACACTGCCGGATGAAGTGGTGCTGATGCACACGGATCGGACAAAGGTGAAGCAGATCATGCTCAACCTCCTTTCCAACGCTGTGAAGTTCACGCCCGGCGGTGGGATCACGTTGAGCGCGCGACGCGAAGGCGACTTTGTCCGAATCGATGTGGCGGACACGGGAATCGGCATTCGCAAAGAGGACCTCGAAGCCATCTGGGAAGATTTCCGCCAGGTGGATCAGTCACGCACACGTGAGTTCGGCGGCACGGGACTCGGACTCAGCATCACGCGCAAGCTGGCAGACGCGCTCGGCGGACGCGTGACACTGACGAGCGAATACGGCGGCGGATCAACAGTCTCGGTCTTCCTGCCGGTGCGAAGTGAACCCGGGCAGGAGCCGGGCGATACGTTGTTTCCAGACGCGGTTGGGCCGGCGTTGACAGGGGGCGGCTGAGGTCTAGATTATCCTGAACTCGCAATGCGCCCCGCCAAGCCAGACGGGGCGTTTTGTGTTTGGGGACCAAGGGAAGCCATGTTCGATTCTATGACGCGCACCGTAGTTGTTGTCGGTGCGCAGTGGGGAGATGAGGGTAAGGGAAAGCTGGTCGACGTGCTGGCGGAGCGTGCTGATTGGGTGGTACGGTACCAGGGAGGCGCTAATGCGGGGCACACTGTCGACCTGGGCGACAGTTCCTTCGTGCTGCATCAGATTCCCAGCGGCATTCTGCACCCTGGCGTGCGTTGCGCCATTGGAAACGGCGTCGTACTGGATCCCGAGACGCTCTTCACGGAAATCGATCAGCTCGTGGCGGACGGTGTTGATGTGGAAGGGCGGCTGTACGTGAGTAACCGCGCGCATCTGGTTCTCCCGTACCACAAGCTGCTGGATTCGAGCAGCGCCGCGAGCCGAGCGATCGGAACGACGGGACGCGGCATCGGTCCAGCATACGAGGACAAGATCGCGCGGCGCGGAGTGCGTGTACTGGATGTGCGCCATCCTGATCGGCTGCTCCCCATCCTCGAATCGGCCGTTGCCCACGCGAACGCGCAGCTGGTGGCGTGGAATGCTCCCGAGCGCGCATCGGTGACGGAGACGATGGCGTTGCTGCATCGGCTTGCTCCGCGGCTGCTGTCGCTCGCGGAAGATCTGGGTCTGGCGATTTCTCGAGCGCAGCGAAGCGGCGCCGCGGTGCTACTGGAAGGCGCTCAGGGATCGTTGCTCGATATCGATCACGGGACTTATCCGTTCGTCACGTCCAGCACTACCACTTCCGGAGGCGCGGCGGTCGGAGTCGGTATTTCGCCGCGATCGCTGGACCGTTGTCTCGGCGTTGTGAAAGCGTATACCACGCGTGTGGGCCACGGGCCGCTGCCGACGGAGTTCGCGGAACCGCTGCAGAGCGAGATGCGCACGCTTGGCAACGAGTTCGGGGCTACCACAGGACGTGCGCGCAGATGCGGCTGGTTCGATGGCGTGGTCGTGCGCTACGCCGTTCGCGTCAATGGACTTTCGGATCTCGCGGTAACCAAGCTGGACGTGCTCGACACGCTGGCGGAACTACAACTGTGCACCGCATATCGTATCGGCGATGATCTGCTCACTGAGTTTCCCGCGGACCTGAGCGCTCTGGAGCGCGCGGAACCAGTGTACGAGACATTCAAGGGTTGGGAGTCGCCCACCGGTGGCGCGCGCTCTCTAGCCGACCTCCCACCGGAAGCACGAGCATACCTAGAGCGTGTCGAGTCTCTCGTCGAAGCACCTATCACGTACGTGAGCGTCGGTACGCGGCGCGATCAGATCATCGGATTGTAATTCATGAGTTATCCGGACGTCATGGACAAGCTTGTGTCGCTGGCCAAGCGACGCGGCTACGTCTTCCAATCTTCAGAGATCTACGGCGGCACGGGCTCAGTGTGGGATTACGGCCCGCTTGGCGTGGAGCTGAAGCGAAACATCAAGGAGAACTGGTGGAACTCAATGGTCCGTTCGCGCGAGGACGTGGAAGGGCTGGATGCGTCCATACTCATGAATCCGCGCGTGTGGGAGGCGAGCGGACACGTATCCGGATTTGTTGATCCGCTGGTGGACTGCAAGACGTGCAAGGGGCGCTTCCGTGCGGACAAGCTGGAAGATGCGCGCTGTCTGCTGAAGCCGAGCAAGCATCCGGGCGAGTTCGTGGAATGCGATCTTACCGAGCCGCGGCAGTTCAACTTGATGTTCAAGACGTTCATGGGCCCAGTTGAGGAGAGCGCATCGACAGTGTATCTCCGGCCAGAGACGGCCCAGGGGATCTTCGTCAACTTCTTGAACGTGCAGCAGTCCATGCGCAAGAAAGTCCCGTTCGGTGTCGCGCAGATCGGTAAGGCGTTTCGCAATGAGATAACGCCCGGGAACTTTATCTTTCGCACGCGCGAGTTCGAGCAGATGGAGATGCAGTACTTTGTGGAGCCGGAGAAGGCAGGCGAATGGTTCGAGTACTGGAAAGGCGAGCGCTTGCGCTGGCATCTGGATCTCGGACTTGCTCCCTCCAGGCTAGAGTTCCACGCGCACACGTCCGAAGAGCTGGCTCACTATGCCAAGGGCGCCTTCGATGTGCAGTTCGATTTTGGCGGCACGCTGGGGTCGCAGGAAATCGAGGGTGTGCACAACCGCGGTGATTTCGACCTGAGTCGGCACACGGAATTTTCCGGCCGGAAGCTGGAGTACTTCGACCAGGCGAACAACCGCCGGTACATCCCCTGGGTTGTGGAGACGTCGGTAGGGGCGGACCGCGTGACACTCGCCGTGCTCGCGAACGGGTACCGGGAGGAGAGCGTCCCGGGCGAGGATGAGGGGCGCGTCGTGCTCGGGCTGGATCCAGCGCTCGCGCCGGTCAAGGCGGGTGTGTTCCCGCTCACCAAGAAGGAAGGCCAGCCGGAGATGGCGCACCGCATCGCCGCCGACCTGCGTCGCTCGCTCGCCGTTGACTACGACGAGTCGGGGAGCATAGGCAAGCGATATCGCAGGCAGGACGAGATCGGGACCCCCTATTGCGTCACGGTGGACAGCGAATCGGCGGCAGGCAACTCGGTGACTGTCCGTGATCGCGACACCCTGCAGCAGGACCGCGTCAACACAAGCGAGCTGTTGCCCTACCTCACGGAGAAGCTCACACGATGAACATCATCCAGCTGCGCGAGATGGCGCAGTCGTTCACCGAGGACTTCTCGCGCGAGAGCTATCTGGCGCACTCGGGGCTGAAAGAGCACGCGGCGCTGCAAGCGATCTACAGCCGGTATGCGGGTATCCTGAGCGACGAGGCTCTGGAACTGTGTATTGAGCGCTGCAAGGGCGCAGTGGACGGTTCGGAAGAGCATCGGGCCGCTCGCATGATGTTGGATTGGGAGGTGGAGTCACGCGTCGGCCAGGTGCTTGCGCCGCTGGAAGAGCGCGAGATAGCGCTGGAGCACAGCGCGGTCATCCGCACTCCCAATGGAGGTCAGATACCGTACTCGCGCGCCGCAATCGACATCGCCAACACGCGCGATCGCGCCGAGCGCAACGCGATGGACGTGGCGCGCGCGGACGTCGCGGAGACTACCTTCGCGCCGCTTCGCCAGGAACGACTACAACGTGAGCGAGACGAGGTGGAACAGCTCCATCTTGCGTCCGGTTACAACGCTACCTTCGAGCTGCTTAGCGGCGTTTCCCTCACGGATCTTTCCGCGCAGTGCGCGGCGTTCCTGCGCGACACGCAACCGATGTGGGATGACGTGCTTCGGGAGCGGCTCAAATCATTTGGCGTACCCCGCGACGAGGCGACTCGCGCCGACGCGCTGGGACTCTTCCGCCTGCGCGAGTACGATGATGCGTTCCCCCAGTCAGCAATGGAAGAAACAATCCGGCGCAACTGCGCCGAGATGGGCCTCGACGCCACGGCTCGCGGACACATCATCTTCGACATAGGGGATAGGCCCGGGAAGCGATCGCGCGCATTCTGCTCGCCGGTCCGTGTCCCCGAAGAGGTGTACCTGGTACTGCGGCCGCATGGCGGTCAGTCGGACTACAACACCTTTCTGCATGAGCTGGGGCATGCGCTGCATTTTGGCTACGCGCGTGCCGACTATCCATTCGAATACCGCTGGCTGGGTGACAATTCGGTCACCGAGGCTTACGCGATGTTGTTCGATCATCGCATGCAGGACCGCGCCTGGTTGCTCCGTTACAGCGGGCTGGGCAAGGGGCGCGTGGACAAATTTCTGCGACTCGCGGCATTCGAGGAGCTGCACTTCCTCCGCCGCTACTGCGCCAAGCTCATCTACGAGGTGCAGGTGTACGGTGGCACGATTCCGTGGGCGGCAATTCCCGATCTATACGTCACCACGCTCACGGACGCGACCGGTTTCCAGTATCGTGCAGCCGACGCGTTCATCGATCTGGATCCGCGCTATTACTCCACGCGCTACCTCCGCGCATGGCAGCTGCAGGCGGTTCTCAACGAAGCGCTCACCGAGCGTTTCAACAATGATTGGTGGCGCAACCCGGCGACTGGTCCATGGATGGTGAGCGAGCTGTTCGGCGAAGGGCAGCGGGAGAGCGCACACGAGCTGGCGCAACGCGCAGCCGGTGTGTCGATCAGCTTTGCGCCACTCATCAGACGAGTGGAATCTCTCATTGCAGCGTGATTGGGAAGCCGTTACACGGGACGTCGTCTCTCAACTTCAGCGACTGATCCGGTTTCCGACGGTCAACCCGCCGGGTAACGAGCGCACGATTGCGGATTACCTGGCCGGCGTGCTGCGCGGCGCGGGAATCGAGGCGCGTCGTATCGATACGGCCGCGGACCGCAGCGCAGTCGTCGCGAGCATCCGAGGATCGGGAGTGCGCGCACCATTGATGCTCGTCGCGCACACGGATGTTGTGGGCGCCGATGCGGAGCGATGGTCCACCGATCCGTTTAGTGGCGAGGTGCGCGATGGATATGTGTATGGGCGCGGAGCGATTGACGACAAGGGAATGCTCGCGGTCAATCTCGTGACGATGTTGCTGCTGCAAGAGGATGTCAACAACGGTCAGCTCCTGCTCGAACGCGACGTAGTCTTCCTCGCCACGCCGGACGAGGAGTCGGGTGGCGCCTTCGGAATGCAGTGGCTGGTGCAGAACGAGCCGGATCTCCTGAACGCGGAGTACGCGATCAACGAGGGCGGCCGCGTCCGCGTTGGGACGGACGGATTGCTCACGCTGTTGCTGCAGGTAGCGGAGAAGACATCGCACATTGTCACACTCACTGCGCATGGAACGTCGGGACACGCCGGCGTGCCGCGTGCGGACAACGCCATACTGCGCCTCGGCCGAGCGCTGGCCAGCATCTCCGATTTTGCGTCTGACCCCGCGTTCGGCGTCTCCCCGACAATTCTTGAGGGGGGCGCAAAGAGCAACGTCATCCCTGATCGGGCACGCGTAACGCTCAACGTGCGTACCACACCGGACCAGAAGCTGAGCGACATGGTGGACGAGATCACGCGGCTCGTGAATGACACCCAAGTCACTGTGGCGGTCGAGGAGGAGGGAGAGGGAGCACCCGCGTCACCCGAGCATTCAGCTCTGTACGCCGCGATCGTGGAGACCGCGCGCGCTCTCGCCCCTGACATCACGGTGCTGCCGTACCTGAGCGCTGGCGTCACGGACAGCGCGCGGCTCCGGAAGCGGGGCATCAAAGCATACGGCGTTCTGCCGTTCCCGCTGACGCCGGAGGATGAAGAACGCATGCACGGCGTGGACGAGCGCGTCTCGGTCACGTCGCTCGGCTTCGGCGTCAGGCTTGTGTTCGGTTCCGTTGTCCGCACGGCAGCCGCTCAACAATTAAATTGACCGCATGGCGCAGACCGATCGAACTCTTCAGGATACCATCACGTCACTCGCTCCCGCCGACGTGATCGCAGCAGCCAAGCGCTTCTTCGCGCGCCGCAACTCCGTTTACACGGCCTTCATCGACATGGAAGGCCCGACGTTCGTCACGCTGCGCGGCGCCGGAGGCGAGGAAATCGCAATCGGAGCGACGTCGCAAAACGGCGCCACCCTAGTGACCGGATCGACGTATCTTTTCGACCAGCAGGTTGCCCGCTTTCTCGCGACACTGCCCGCGCCCAACGCCGGTATGACGCGTGACATCCCAGAGGTTCTGCCGGCATCGTCCAATGCCGTGGTGCGGCCCGAGAGTGCAGTATGAATCCAGTGCCGTTCGTCAATTCGCTCAGGTCCCGCGACGAAATCGTCGTCATAGGTGAGCCGGTCGGCGACAACGTGCTGCACCTGCGCGTCGAGATTCCCGAAGTATGGGACGTGGTGCGCATCGACGCACAGCCCGCCGAACCGATTCGCGCGATCAAGGTGAACGCGCTGCACGCGCTCTGCCCCAAGACGCTTTTCCCAGACGACTACGTCATCAAGCTCGGCGGCCGCGAGATATTTGATGAGTCCATGTCGGTGACGGAGGCAGGCGCGAAGAATGGTTCGATTTTCCTGGTGACGCATCGGCGCCGACGCCCGGTGAGGTAGCGCCGGGCCCTGGCGCGCCGAAAGACCGCGATCATGCCTACAGCCTTCATCTCCAATTCAGACTGCGGACGCCACGACACAGG
>JBBSHV010000013.1:0-26165 GCA_038232435.1 Gemmatimonadales bacterium
CAGAGCGCAGTACACCCGGTTGTGAGGTGATTACGGTCGCTGCTGGTAGCCCGGTCAGACTGGCACGTAGCGGAGAGACGTAAGGATTAGCCCCGTCCGCCTGAGTCCTGAGGTATTTGTCGAAGGCCCACTGTCCCGTTTGACGGGTGAAGAAGGGAGCGTTGGCGTTCTCGTGGTAGCTCTGCGTGTCGAAGTTGAAGTCCACTACCGGGTATATGAGAAGTTGATGGACCGGGAGCTTGATCTTCTGGTCGCGTGCCATGAGCGACACCACGGCGGCAAGACTGCCACCCACGCTCTCGCCACCGACGGCCACTTTGTTCGGGTTGCCGCCAATGACCGTGGCGCTGTCCAGCGCCCATCTGTAGGCAGCAAAAGCGTCATTCGCCGCGGCGGGGAACTTGTGCTCCGGAGCCTGACGATACGCGACCGAAACAACTATCGCACCCGCTGCATTAGCGAGCGCTCGGCAGGTAGCATCGTAAGTATCCAGATTGTACAGCACCCAACCGCCGCCGTACGAATGCCAGAACGCGGGGAAGAACATACGTGGATCTTCGCTTCATTTTTCCTGCTCCTTTGCGCGTGGAAAGAATCCGCGGATTCGCGGGGAACAGGCCCGGGTGCAAGGCATAGACTCTGTTGAGCGACACTTCACGGTCGGCCCTGAATTGTGCACGATTGGCCGCGTCCTGGGGCTCTGTGCGACCGGATCACTGCTGCGTCACCTCGTCGTTCGGCTCCTTGCCCGGCTCCTTGTTCCCAGCAGAGACGACCGTTATACTGTGACTTGCGATACGGCAGGGTAGCTCAGCTGGTGAGAGCGCACGACTCATAATCGTGAGGTCGCGGGTTCGATCCCCGCCCCTGCTACTGCCCGCGCCGAGACGCACACGATTTTCCGCAACGCAAAAGGCCACCGTCATAGTGGCCTTTCGCGTTGTGGGTGCGGGTCCGGTCAGAGATGTGCCCAGCGAACATCCGCCAGCAGCGCTAGTGCGGCGCGGCCGAGCCGCTGTCTGGGATCAACCGGTAGAGAATTTCGTCTCCGCGGACAAACCCAAACTCCTCTCGAGCAATCCGCTCCTGTGTGATCGGATCGGTCCTGACAGCACGTTCGGCGCGGCGTAGCGAATCGACCGTGCGCTGCAGCGAGTCGGCATAAATGGTGACCGCGGCGACCGCTCGCTGCTGGCGGATAATGTCCACGGTGCTGTACTCCCCGCCCTGCACCGCGAAGTACAGGGCAGCCAGGATAATTGCTGCCCAGATCAATCTTCTCGCCACCGCGCGCCCTACAACCAGTTACAGGCCGTTACAAGCCGTAGATGCTTCCGCCCGGATACTCGGCCATCTCCCCGAGCTGCTCTTCGATCCGAAGGAGCTGGTTGTACTTTGCCACCCGATCCGTGCGACTCGCCGAGCCGGTCTTGATCTGGCCCGCATTCGTCGCGACCGCGAGATCGGCGATGAAAGTGTCCTCGGTCTCGCCGGAGCGATGCGAGATGATGCTCTGATAGCCGTTCGCGCGTGCAACCTCGATGGCTTCGAGCGTCTCCGTCAATGTCCCGATCTGGTTCAGCTTGATAAGGATCGCATTGGCGACGTCGCTCTGGATCCCCCGCTCCAATCGGGCAGCGTCGGTGACGAAAAGATCATCACCGATGAGCTGCACTCGGTCGCCCAGCGCAGCGGTGAGCGCGGCCCAGCCGTCCCAATCGTTTTCCGCGAGCCCGTCTTCGATCGACACAATCGGGTACTTGTCGATCCAGCTGCTGTACAGCGAGATCATCCCCTCAGCATCGTGCGAACCGCCCTTGCTCTTCTTGAAGGTGTACATGCCGTCCTTGTAAAACTCGGATGCGGCGGGGTCGAGCGCGAAGGCAACATCGTTTCCGACCTCGTAGCCCGCTCCTTCAACGGCTTGCACGAGTACATTCAGCGCCTCCTCGTCATTCGGCAGATCGGGAGCAAAGCCGCCCTCGTCGCCAACCGCGGTGGACAGACCGCGCTTGGATAGCACTTTTTTAAGCGAGTGGAAAACCTCTGCTCCCATGCGCAGCGCATCGGCGAAGCTCTTCGCGCCAATGGGAACGATCATGAACTCCTGCACGTCCACAGTGTTGCTCGCGTGCGCGCCACCGTTCAGCACGTTCATTAGCGGCACGGGCATCACACGGGACATGGGTCCGCCCAGATAGCGGTACAGCGGAAGGTCGAGCTCAGCCGCAGCGGCGCGCGCGGTTGCGAGCGAGACAGCGAGGATCGCGTTCGCGCCAAGTCTTCCCTTGTTGTCAGTGCCGTCGAGCGCGATCATCACACGGTCGAGCGTGACCTGATCCAGGGCATCCATCCCGATTACCTCCGGCTGGATCTCCTCCTCGATCGCCGCGACAGCTTTCTCAACACCCTTGCCCAGATACCTGTCCTTGTCGTCATCGCGCAGCTCCACGGCTTCATGCTCACCCGTAGACGCTCCGCTGGGAACCGACGCGCGTCCCATAACTCCGCTGTCCAGCACGACGTCAGCTTCGACGGTGGGATTGCCGCGGCTATCAAGGATCTCACGTGCACGAATTTCAACAATTTCTGACATGGATGTGCTATTGGTTTGAGTAGAGGTCTGTCATGGCCGAAGCCATGGAGTTGTGCACCTGTTGCGCCAGTGCGTCGCGGTCCCCGGAGCCCAGGCCCGATGTCAGGATCGGCTCGAGGATGTGAACGTCGACGCGGCCAGGTTGAACAAGAATAGTATTCTTCGGGAGTACTTCGATGGTGCCGTGGACAATGACGGGTACCACCGGAACCGCTGCATTCAACGCGAACACGAACGGACCTTTCTTGAAGGCCCGGATTGGGTACGAAGTACCACGCGTTCCCTCCGGGAATACTATTACGGAGGCGCCCTCGTGCACTCGTTCGACCGCGATGTCGTACGCGCCCATCGCCGCTCTCTGGTTGTCTCTCCGAATCGGAATCGCGCCCACGGCGCGAATGCCAGGCCCAAATATCGGAACGTTGAATAGCTCCGCTTTGGCGACGAAATAGTGCTGCGGAAGCGTGAGCACGAGTGCTGGAATGTCGATCAGCGACACGTGGTTGGACGTGAAGATAAACGGTCCGCCGCGCTCGACATGGGCGCGGCCATGTACTGTGAGAGTGACGCCCGCCGACCACAGAATCGCACGGGACCAGATACGTGGCAAGCGCTGGTACACACTTCCCGGCCCGCGCCGAACGCGAAAAAGCACAGCCAGCAGCAAGAGCGCGACCATCGACACGGTGAGCACGATCATGACAACGATGGTGAGCACGGTGCGAAGTACCGATTCCAGTGTCGACATCAGTGCCGACTTCACTGTCCGCCAAAATGGTCGTAGCCACCCTTCGGCACGGTCACCACCTTCCCGCCAAGCAGCGGTTTCACACCCGGGTGGCCATCCTTGACGACGCCAATCTCGGTAAGCGGGATTCCGAAGCGGTCGGCGAAGGCGTTGGCGTCAACCGGAATTGGCGAGGTGACGACCAGCTCGTATTCCTCGCCGCTCCTGCTCGCTTCCAGCGCACTCACGCCGACAACGGTCAGCACGCGGTCGAGGTGCAGATCAATTCGAACATTGCTTGCGGCGGCGATGTGCCCCACGTCGCCGACCAGTCCATCGGATACGTCGATCGCGGCGCGCGCGCCGCGCCCCGCCAGCCAGCGTGCTTCCTTGAGCCGCGCCCGCGGCTCGGCGAAGCGCTCGCGCCATTCGGTGCGCGGCTGGACACCCGCGCTGAAGGCCGACACGGCCGCGGCGGGGCCGCCCAACCTGCCCGTCACGTACACGCGATCGCCAGCGCGGGCCGCATCTCGCGGCATGGGATCGCGAGTGTTCCCAAAAACGCTGAACGTGAGCGACAACGTCGCGCCCGCGGTCGTATCTCCACCATACACGCGGACTTCCGCGGCGCGCGATGCGCGCGCGATTCCGTCCGCAATTCCATCCAACATGTGGCGCGCGTCCCGCGGCACGGTAAGGGAGACAAGCATCCCCACGCCGCTCGCGCCCACGGCCGCCAGATCGCTGAGCGCCCCCGTCGCCGATCGATATCCGATCTCGTCCGGCGTCAGCCAGTCACGCTTGAAGTGGACGTTCTCCACCGACGTGTCCGAGCTCATCGCGAGCGTGTTGCCGCGTGGAACATGGATGAGTGCCGCGTCGTCACCGATGCCGGCGGCAAGCGGGCCCAGGCGTCGGATCATGCGCCGGATGGCGCGGAACTCCTCACCCGGGCCGAATGCAATCTCACGGTCGTACATCACGACACCGAGGGCAAGGCGGCGAGCACCGGGTATATCGGAGCGGCAATGTCGTCCAGGCACCATGCGTCGCCCAGTCGGTCAAGCACATCCGACAGAGCAAAGCCGCGCACGCCCGGGGTGAGCTCCGCCGCACGCCCGTGCACCCAGGCGGCGCACGCTGCCGCCTGCACGGGCGCGGAGCGCTGCGCCAGAAGCGTCGCGATCATTCCGCCAAGTGCATCACCACTCCCCCCGGTGGCAAGGACCGGAGTGCCGCGCGCGACCACGTATCGCGCCCCATCGGGATTGGTGATGACGGTCGGCGTACCCTTGAGAAGAACTGTCGCGCTAAGCGTCCGCGCTATGTCCATACCGATGTCGAAGCGGTTGGCCAACACGTCTTCAACGCCGCGACCGGCCAACCGGCCCAGCTCAGCCGGGTGTGGCGTAATTAGAGCCGGACGTCCGCTAAGGAGCGATGCAAGCGCGACAATGTCGCCGTCGAACACGTTGAGCGCGTCCGCATCGACCACAATCGGGCCGCGCCATGCTTGGAGAACTTCCCGCACGAGTGCGCGAGCCTGCGCATCATGCCCCAGCCCCGGCCCAATCAGCACCGCGTCAGCCCAACCGACAATGGCACCGGCCGCATCCGGCAACAGTCCGGTAAGCGCCTCGGGGAGTCGTGCGTGTACGGATGTGACGTTGCGCTCGTCAGTCACAACCTTGACCAGACCGACGCCGCTCCGAAGCGCTCCTTCAGCGGCCAGTATTGCGGCCCCGCCCATCCCCGGTCCTCCCGCAACGATTGCGAGCTTGCCGCGACTACCCTTGTGAGCGGTAGCGGGAATGTCAGGGATATTGGCGCGGACGTATTCTGCGTCGATAAGGAGTGGAAGCTGCGCGTTCTCCGACGCGAGCCCGATGTCGAGCACTACCAGATCGCCGCAGCTTCCGCGCTCAACCAGGACGCCGCGCTTGCACGTGCCGAAGTTGATCGTGAGGTCGGCGCGTACGCTGCATTTACCCACCCCGCTGGTCGCGTCGAGCCCGGTGGGCACATCCAGAGCGACAACGAAAGCACCGCGGTCGTGCAGCGCGTTCACTGCGCGCACAGCATCCGCAATTGGTGCGCGCGGCTCTCCCGTGCTTCCCGTTCCAAGCATCGCGTCGACGATAATGCCGCCGGCAAATCCATCGTCATCCGTGATCGCACAGCAAGCGTGAAAGGCGTCGCGCTCAGCGATGGCGTCCGGAGTCGCGGCAGCGACGATCTCGCGGACCGAAACGCGAAGGCCGACGACAGCAAGTGAGCGAGCTACCGCCCAACCGTCCCCGCCGTTGTTCCCCGCACCCGTGTACACGACCACGCCGGAGGCAAGTCGGCCCAGTGCAGCGCAGCGCCCAGCAATTATGGTCGCGGCATTAGCGGCCGCGACACGCATGAGCGCTCTGGAGGGAATGTCGGATGCGATTGCCGCCGCGTCCATGGCGGAGGCCTCGACTGCACCCGATACGCGCACCGGCATGCGATGCGCGACTACCGCTCAGCGGTGAGGAGCGCGGTCGAGTTCCATGGGTACTGTTGCTCGAATGCTTCGACAAAGTCGAAAACCTCTCCAAACTGATCACGCGTATCGCTCGGCAGACTGGCAAGGAATCGGAGCTCAACCAGTGTGAAGACAACTGCACCGATATCGTCAGTCGTGGTTATGCCCCACCGCTCGAGAACGATGCGCGCCATCACGCCGTATCGCTCCAGCGCGACATCTCGGCACGCACGCGCAAGCTCCTGCCCTGTGATGTGACGGCGCAGTTGCAAGCTGGCCTGCGCGTATTCAAGCGCGCCCAGCACAAAGAGATACGCACCTTCCTGATACCGCGACTCGCGCAAGCGAATCTGTTCCATTACGCCGTCACGAAAAGCCAGCTCAGCCACGGTTCAAGCCTCTCCGTGGCCGGTGAATACACCCGGGTACAGCGGAAACCGGTCCGTCAACGCCTCCACCTCCGAGCGAACCGAAGCCGAGACGGAGTCATCATCAGGAGCCGCGGCGACTCGCTCGATGAGCTCGGCGATCTGGCGCATCTCGCCCTCGCGCATCCCGCGCGTGGTGACGGCCGGCGTGCCGACTCGAATCCCACTCGTCACAAAAGGCGACTGCGTTTCGCGCGGCACCGTGTTCTTGTTGACCGTAATTGCGGCGCGATCGAGAGCCTGCTCCAGAACCTTTCCCGTCAGCCCGCGGCTACGCAGGTCCACGAGCATCAGGTGGTTGTCCGTCCCGCCCGACACGATGTCGAGTCCACGATCCATCAATGAAGTCGCGAGCGACTTGGCGTTTCTCACCACCTCGTTGCTGTACTCCTTGAATGACGGTTGTGCCGCTTCCTTGAGCGCGACCGCTTTGGCCGCTATAACGTGCTCCAGAGGTCCACCCTGCGTTCCCGGGAACATTGCCTTGTCGATCGCCTTGGCGTGCTCCGCCTTGCACAGAATCAGACCACCGCGAGGTCCGCGCAGC
Organism: Gemmatimonadales bacterium; assembly: GCA_038232435.1. Lineage (GTDB taxonomy): Bacteria > Gemmatimonadota > Gemmatimonadetes > Gemmatimonadales > Gemmatimonadaceae > Fen-1247. Next base: position 6,811 of record JBBSHV010000013.1, read on the forward strand.
GTCTTGTGCGTGGTCGTCGTCACCACGTCCGCGTACGGCACCGGGGACGGGTGCAGACCCGCAGCGACGAGCCCCGCGATGTGCGCCATGTCGACCACGAACTTGGCGCCAATCTCCTGCGCCACTTCCGCGAACGGAGCAAAGTCGATGATGCGCGCGTACGCGCTCGCGCCCGCGATGATCATCTTGGGCCGCCGTTCGCGCGCGATCTGCCGCATCTGGTCGTAGTCGATGAACCCGGAATCGTTAACGCCGTAGTGTATCGCGTTGTACAACAATCCGGAGAAATTCACCGGCGACCCGTGCGTCAGATGGCCGCCCTGCGACAGATCCAGCCCAAGCACCGTATCACCGGGCTTGAGAATAGCCAGATACACCGCCGCGTTTGCCTGCGCGCCTGAGTGCGGTTGCACGTTCGCATGCTCAGCGCCGAAGAGATCCTTGGCGCGGTCGATGGCGATCTGCTCCACACGATCAACGACCTGGCATCCACCGTAGTACCGCTTACCAGGCAACCCTTCCGCGTACTTGTTGGTGAGTGGCGTGCCCATAGCCTGCAGCACCGCGAGAGACACGAAGTTCTCGCTCGCGATGAGCTCGAGGCCGTGTCGCTGCCGATCGGTCTCTTCGATGATGAGCTGAGCGATGTCGGGATCAGATTCCCACACCGCGGACAGCTCTCCACTGGCTGGCACGCTTGAAACGCTCATTCGGTCACGGTCCCTATTACGACTTACGCGGCCACGATGGCCAGGTGTGCATCATCGAATTTACAGCCTGGAGCCTGCGTTCGGCGAGGCGATCGGCCGCCTCGTAGCTCGGGACCCCATCGGTGCGCGCGATTTCGAATACCCCGAGCACGGTGTCGTAGATTTCGTCGGCCTTGCGAAACGCGCGTTTGGAATCCCAGCCCGCAAGCTCGCTGTACACATTGATCACGCCGCCCGCGTTGGCGACATAGTCGGGAGCATACAGGATCTCTTTCTCCTCCAGCATATCGCCGTGGCGTGGCTCCAGCAGTTGGTTGTTGGCGGCACCGGCGACGATCTCCACCTTCAGTTTCGGTATCGTCTTGTCATTGATGATGCCGCCCAGCGCGCAGGGAGCGAAGATGTCCGCCTTGGCGGAGTAGATCGCGTCCCCCTCCACCGCCGTTGCATTAGTCTCGGCCAGAACCCAGTTCACGCGATCCGCATCAATGTCGGAGACTATCACCTTGGCGCCCGCCTTGTCCAGCGACTTGGCCAGGTGACGTCCCACGTTGCCGCATCCCTGGATGGACACTGTCTTTCCTTCCAGTTCATCGGAGCCCCAGCGGTGCATCGCCGAGGCCTGAATGGAGCGAAATACCCCGTGCGCGGTAACCGGCGACGGGTCGCCCGACTTTCCCGCCAGGCCGGCGACGTAATCGGTCTCCATGTGGACGAAGTCCATGTCAGACGTGCCCGTACCGACGTCTTCCGCCGTGACGTAGCGGCCGCCCAGGCTCTCGACAAAACGTCCGTGCGCGCGGAAAATCATCTCTCGCCGCGGCGTGCGGTTGTCGCCAATGATGACAGCCTTCCCGCCGCCCAGATTGAGCCCGGCAACGGCGTTCTTGTACGTCATGCCGCGCGACAGCCGTAACGCATCGGTGACCGCCTCCTCGTCCGTAGCGTAGTTCCAGAAGCGAGTTCCGCCGAGCGCGGGGCCCAGCGTCGTGTCGTGGATCGCGATGATGCCGCGGTAGCCGGACGACGGATCCGAGCACACGACAACCTGCTCGTGGCCCATTTCGGCAATAGTGTCGAAGAACTTCATGCGTACAGCTCCCGTGCGATGACGATGCGTTGAATTTCCGACGTCCCCTCGTAGATCTCTGTGATCTTGGCGTCGCGGAACAGCTTCTCTACAGGATAGTCCTTGATGTACCCGTAGCCACCGAATACCTGCACCGCTTCGGTAGCGACCCACATGGCCGTCTCGCTCGCAAAGAGCTTGGCCATCGACGCGGCCTGCTTCACATCACTGCCCGCGTCCTTTGCGCGTGCAGCTGCGTGCAAAAGCGTCCGCGCAGCCGTTATGCGCGTCACCATGTTCGCGAGCTTGAACTGGATTGCTTCGAACTCGCTAATCGGTCTTCCAAACTGCTTGCGCTCACCCGCGTACGCGACCGCCGCGTCACATGCGGCGCGCGCTATTCCGAGCGCCTGCGCGGCAATCCCCAGGCGTCCATTCACCAACGACTGCATGGCGTAGATGTACCCCATGGAAGGATCGCCAAGCAGGTTAGCCGCGGGAACGCGGAGGTCTTCCAGGAGAAGCTGCACCGTGGGTGACGCACGCAATCCCATCTTGTCTTCCTTCTTGCCCACATGGAAACCAGGCATGTCCGGTGTGACGATGAACGCGCCGATGCCGCGCGCTCCCTTGCGGTCGTCCGGCGTATCGGTGCGCGCCTGCACCAGGAGAACTCCCGCGTACGGCCCGCTCGTCACCCACGACTTGGTTCCGTTCAGTACCCAATCGTCGCCGTCGCGCACGGCCTGCGTGGAGAGTGCAGCCGCATCGGAACCGGCTTCCGGCTCAGACAGCGCGAATGCGCCGAGCAGCTCACCGCGCGCCATCGGTTTGAGGAATTTCTGCTTCTGCCCCTCGCTCCCCTGCGCCAGGATCATCTGCGTCGGCAGCGAGTTGTGCACGCTCATCATCACCGCCGCGGATGCGTCGGCGGCAGCGATCTCCTCAAGAGCCACGAGGTACGTGAGCGTGTCCAGCGCGAGACCATCGTGTTCCTCGGGGAGAAGCATACCGAGAAATCCGAGGTCGCCGAACTTGGAGATCAGCGATGGCTCGAAGTACGAATCCCGGTCCCACGCCGCTGCGTATGGCGTGATTTCGGCAGCGGCGAAATCGCGTGCGAGGCGCTGCACCTGGCGCTGCTCCTCGGTGAGCGGAAAGAGCGCGGAGTCGCTCAACCGGTCAGCCATAAATGTAGAAACCGCGTCCAGACTTTCGGCCCAGCCAACCGGCGGCGACGTACTTCCGCAGCAGCGGGCACGGGCGGTATTTGGGGTCGCCCAGGCCCTTGTGCATCACGTCCAGAATGGCGACACAGGTATCAAGACCGATGAAATCAGCGAGCGTGAGTGGACCCATTGGATGATTCATTCCCAGATGCATCACGGTGTCGATGGCTTCCGGCGTGCCGACTCCCTCCATGACACAGTAAACCGCTTCGTTAATCATCGGCATGAGGATGCGATTCGCGACGAAGCCGGGATAGTCGTTCACCTCGACCGGCGTCTTGCCCAGCGCGGTGCTGAGCTGGATCACTTTCGCGCTGGTCTCGTCCGAAGTCGCAAGGCCGCGGATGATCTCCACCAGCTTCATGAGCGGCACCGGGTTCATGAAGTGCATCCCGACCACTTTGTCCGGCCGCTTTGTCGTCGCGCCGATCTCCGTTATGGAGATGGAGCTGGTGTTCGTGGCGAGAATCGCCTCGGGCTGCGCAACGCTATCGAGATCGGCAAAGATCTTGTGTTTCAGACCGACGTTCTCCGTCGCGGCCTCGATGATAAGCGACGCATCGGCGGCCGCGTCCAGCGAGCCGGCGTACGTGATCCTGCCTAGTGTTGCGTCCTTGGCAGCAGCGTCGATCGTCCCCTTTTTCACCTGGCGATCCAGATTCTTCTCGATGGTCGTGCGGCCACGCTCAAGCGCGCTGTCTGACACGTCGACCATGCTTACGGGAAATCCGGACTGGGCGAACACGTGCGCTATACCGTTTCCCATCTGCCCCGCGCCGACCACCGCGATCCGCTCAGCCATCATTCAACACTCCCTAGTTCTCCATACGGTGCAGATTCCGTCCAAACATGTAGAAAAGAAACACGAACATCCCGAGTCCCGCGGCCATGCCGCCTTCCGGTCCCCAGGCACCCCCGGTGAGCCAGTCCGGCCCGCTGTCCACCACGCGATAGTTGGGTGTCGTCAGGCCCAGCCCGCTCACCGCTGTGTGCAGCACGGCCGCCATGGTCCAGTTCCATGCGAAGTGTGCCGCCCACGCAGCGTACAGGCTTTCCGTCACGAGCACGATGGTGCCCAGAAAGAAGCCAGCCACGATCACGAGCAGAATCGACTCCGGCGTGGCGCCTGGATTGTTCACGTGCATCAATCCGAAAACAACGCTCGTCCCGATCAACGTCCACTTCCAGCCGACGGACTCGCGCAGTACCGTGAAAATGTATCCACGCAGCAGCAGTTCCTCCGTGAGCGCGGCCGGGAGGAGAATAAACGCGGCACGCAGTGCGGTGCTTCCCCAACTTCCCGCTGTGTCCGGCGCAATGCGTAGCTCGCCGGTGAGCAACAATAGCAGCGACGGAACGCCGATCGCGATCGCTCCCATAAGAGCGCCGCTCGTTATGAGCGAAGGCTGCGCGGCCCGTGACCCAAGGCGCACGAAGCTCCATGATTTTGTGTCGACCCAGTGGAGTACAACGAAGGTCGCGCCTAGCAGAGTGACCGCCGAAACCCACGAGAACACAATGAGGCGCAGTCCAAACGCGCCCGCGATGCTCACCGCGTAACCACCGAGCGTGCCGACGAACAGGTATACCGGAACGATGGCAGCGAGGAATACGAGTATCCGCAACGGCGAGCGGAGCCGGCGCTCCGAAGTAAGAAAGACGTCCCGCGCGGTCAATCAATTAGCTCGGCCGCTCTACACTCATGGCGACCGCGTTGCCGCCGCCGAGGCAGAGCGTGGCCAGGCCAGTACGCTTATTCCGATCCTTCAGCGCGTACAGAAGCGTCGTCAACACACGCGCGCCGCTCGCGCCAATGGGATGACCCAGAGCGATAGCACCACCGTGCACGTTCACCCGATCCCAATCCCATTGAAGTCCCGCGCCATTCGCGAGTGCCTGCGACGCAAACGCTTCGTTGGCCTCAATAAGATCGTAGTCATCGATGTTGGTGCCGCTCTTCTGCATCAGCTTCTCGACCGCGACAATCGGGGCGAAGAAAAGATCCTCGGGAGCTCCACCGCCCGTTGCGTAACCGGTGATGCGGGCCATGATCTCGATGTTGTGCTCGTTGGCGTAAGCCTCACTCACGACCACCAGCGCAGCGGCACCATCGTTCAAGCTCGACGCGTTGCCCGCGGTGACCGTCAGATCGTCGCTCTTATCCTTCCCCGGAAATGCGGGGCGCAGCTTGCCGAGCGACTCGGCCGTGGTGTCCTTGCGCGGGCCCTCATCCGTGTCGATGACGGTCTTGGCTCCCTTTTTCCCCGCGATCTCAATTGGAACGATCTCGGCCTTGAACTTCCCGCCCTCTATCGCCGCGATTGATTTCGTGTGCGACAGCGCGGAAAACACGTCCTGGTCCTCCCGGCTCACGTTAGCTTTTTTCGCCGTGTACTCGGCGTGTCCGCCCATGTGCGAGTCGCAGAACGAGCACCAGAGTCCGTCCCTGATCAGACCATCAACCATGGTCTGGTCGCCGAACTTCACGCCCGCGCGATAGCCATACACGTAATACGGCGCGTTGGACATCGACTCCTGGCCACCGGCGACGACCACTTCCTCGTCCCCCGCTTTGATCGACGCTGCAGCGAGCATCACCGCTTCCAGTCCGGAGCCACAGACCTTGTTCACTGTCAGAGCGGATACGGTATTGGGAAGACCGGCTTTGAGCGCCGCCTGCCGGGCAGGTGCCTGGCCGACGCCGCCCTGAAGCACGTTTCCCATGATGACGTTGCCGACCGCCTCGGGAGAAACCCCGGCGCGCTGCATGGCGGCACGGATCGCGGCGGCGCCCAGCTCCGGCGCCGTTAGAGAAGCGAGGCCGCCCAGGAAACGCCCAACGGGCGTCCGTGCAGCGGAGACAATGACCGGTTGGCGGGTCGCGTCTGACATGGATGGAAAGCTAATCAGGATGTGGCGCGGCCAGGACTAGCCGGCCCGGACCGGCACGTTGCGCCCATCAGCACGGCTCTACAGCGTCAGCGAGCGCGAGGCGATCTCCCTCTTGACACGTTCTACGAAATCCGCGGCGGGCATTACCTCCTGCTTGCTCCCGGCGCCGCGCGTGCGAACGGCTACCGCGCCGGATTCAGCCTCGCGCTTTCCAATTACCGCCATGTATGGCACCTTGAGCGTTTCCGCGTCACGAATGCGATAGTTCAGCGTCTGCGACCGATCGTCCAGGTATGCCCGTACCCCCGCCGCAAGCAGCATGTCGCGCACGCGCTCCGCGGCCGGCGTGAAATCGTCCGCGATTGGAACTACACGGACCTGCTCCGGCGCCAGCCAGAGTGGAAAGGCGCCGGCGAAGTGCTCGATCAGAATCGCGATGAAGCGCTCGAAGGATCCCAGGATCGCGCGGTGGATCACAACCGGACGGTGCGCCTCATTGTCGTCTCCGACGTAAGACAGATCGAATCGCTCCGGCGCGTTGTAATCGAGCTGGATAGTGCCGAGCTGCCAGTGCCGGCCGATCGAATCAGTAACGTCGAAGTCGATTTTTGGGCCGTAGAACGCGCCGTCGCCGGGCTTTAGCTCGTAAGCGAGCCCGGTGGATTGCAATGCCCCGCTCAGCGCCGCCTCCGCGGTGTCCCACAGCTCATCACTACCGATTCGCTCCGGTGGCCGGGTCGCGAACTTGGCGGTGTAGCTGAGGCCGAACGTGCCGTAGACGTCGTTGACCATCTGGACGAGCGCCTTGACCTCGTCCTCGATCTGCGACTCGGCCAGATAGATGTGTGCGTCGTCCTGCTGGAACTGGCGCACGCGTGTCAGCCCCGAAAGCGCGCCGGTGACCTCGTTGCGGTGCAGCACGTCCTGGGTCGCGTACCGAACCGGCAGTTCGCGATAGCTGTGCTTCTTACTGCCGTACATCACATGGTGTGACGGGCAGTTCATCGGCTTGAGCGAGAAGTCGTGCTCGCCGCTCTCGTTATCGAGCACGAGGAACATGTTCTCACGATACTTGCCCCAGTGCCCCGACTGCTCCCACAGAGCCTTGTGATACAACAGCGGCGTCTTCACCTCGTCGTAGCCCGCAACGCGCAACTTGGCGCGCATGAAGTCGACAAGCTCGTTGTAGATGGTGGTTCCGCGGTTGTTCCAGAACACGGCACCGGGCGCAATGGGATGGAACTGGAACAGATCCAGCTCGCGTCCCAGCCTCCGGTGGTCGCGTCGCTTTGCCTCCTCGATGCGGTGCAGGTATGCATCCAGGTCATCCTTCCTGAACCAGGCCGTTCCGTAGATGCGCTGCAGCATCTGCCGCTTCTCATCACCACGCCAGTACGCGCCGGCCGTGTTGAGCAGCTTGAAGTGCTTCACCTGGGAAGTATCCGGAACGTGCGGACCGCGGCACAGATCGGTGAACGGTCCATCCGTATAGGTAGAGATGACCTCCTCGTCGCTTAGCTCGGACAGCCGCTCGAGCTTAAGCGGGTCCAATCCGAACACTTGTTCGGCGGCTGAACGGTCAAGTTCCGCCCGCTCGAACCGATACTTCTCGGCCGCGACCTTGCGCATTTCCTTTTCGAATGACTCCAGATCCTCTGGCGTGAATGGTTCCGCTACCTCGAAGTCGTAGTAGAAGCCGTCATCTATGGATGGGCCGAACCCTATCTTGGCATCCGGCCGAATTCGGCGAACGGCGGTGGCCAGGGTGTGCGCTGCGGAATGCCTGAGAACGTCGAGCGCTTCGGGGTCTTTTTCGGTTAGGACGCGGAACTTGCCACCGGATCTCAGCGGGGTCATGAGGTCCTGCACGACTCCGTCCACCTCGACGGCGACAGCGGCGCGAAGAAGTCGCTCACCGATGGTTCCGACGACCTCGGATGGAAGCGTCCCTTCTGGGACGGATCGTACGGAGCCGTCTGGAAGCATTAGCTCTAACAAATGATTGGTCTGAGTTGGAGTGGGACCGATGGCCTTGATCTTGCCCCGCTCAGAGGGGAAAAACACACCTAGTCCAAGCGTATGCGAAAGGTATCGTTCGAAGAAAATCTCCGCCACAGGCTGCGCGACGTCCCGCGCTTCCGTTATCGCGAAGAGTCCTCCCATACAGAGGGATTTCTCTTTCTGGCAGTGGGCGCGGTCGCCGGGCTCGCCGCCGGCGTCGTGCTGGCGCAGAAGTACGGCGGCCTTGGAGCACTCACCTCGCGGCTGCGCGATCGGTTCGGCGCTGAGTCGACCGACGGCGGTTTCGAGGGCGAGGAATACTCCGGTGAGGAGTACGATGACGAGTTCGAGGGGGACGCCGAGGAGCTATCCCCGATGGAAGAGTTGGAAGAGCGTGTGCTCGAAGCGTATCACAACGACCCGGTCCTGAGCGAGCGCGCCGTAGATATCGGCGCGATCGATGAGGGGATAATTGAGCTCACTGGCTGGGTGTACTCAGCGGAAGAGTCGGAGCATGCTGTCACTCTGGCCCGCGGCACGCCCGGCGTGGATACAGTCGTCAACCGGCTGGCGGTGCGCGTCGAGGAAGACCGGCTTGACGACAGCGCGGAGCACTACAAGCAAGGAGATGATCAGTACACCGAGGCGCACTGGGAAGGGCAGCGCGTCGGAACCGGACGCACTCGGCAGGGGAATTCTTCTCAGCCAGGGCGTCACGCAGACCCGAAGGTCGATCTGGAGGATCGCTGGATGAGTGAATCAGAAGCATATCGCGAGGCGGCAGACACCGTCGAGGGACTAGCGGAGCGCCGCACAAAAGCGAAGCCACCCAAAGGCGGCCGCGGCGACGGCTCACCAACAGCGCCGTCTGGCGTTCCCAAGACCGACCACGTCGTTAACCCCGAAGACTCCCCGCAGGTCAAGGAAGCGCAAGAGTAGGGCGCGGCTGAAGCCGCGCCTTACGCGCCGCGCCTGGTTAAATTGGGCGTTGAATGACGACGCCTGAAACCCTTAGCATACCGCCACAGTACGATCCGGCGGCGACCGAGCGTGAATGGTATTCGCGCTGGCTCGCCGCCGGTGCCTTTACAGCACACACCGACCAGTCCAGCCGTGTCGGCGGTGATCGCGTTCCGTTCACCATCGTGATGCCGCCGCCGAACGTGACCGCGGTGCTGCACATGGGCCACGGCCTCAACAACACCGTGCAGGATGTAATCATCCGCTGGCGACGCATGCGCGGCGACGACGCGCTCTGGTTGCCCGGCACAGATCACGCGGGAATCGCGACGCAAAACGTTGTAGAGAAGCAACTCGCACGCGAATTCAAGACGCGCTTCGATCTGGGCCGAGAAGCTTTTATCGCGCGCACGGCCGAGTTTGTGAGCGACACCGGCGGGGCGATCCTGGACCAGCTCCGCTCTATCGGCGCCTCGTGCGACTGGACACGGACGGCGTACACTCTATCCCCGGAGCTGTCGCTCGCTGTGCGTGAGGCGTTCGTGCAACTGTACGAGCGCGGTCTCATCTACCGTGGACACCGTGTGATCCATTGGTGCCCGCGCTGCCTCACGTCGTTGAGCGACGAGGAAGCGGAGCACGAGGACGAGACCGGCGCACTGTATCACATCAGCTACCCGCTCGCGGATGACCCGTCGCGCAGCATCACCGTTGCGACCACTCGACCGGAGACGATGCTCGGCGACGTGGCAGTTGCTGTACATCCCGGCGACGAGCGCTACAGTGATGTCATCGGGCGTGCGTTGCTGTTGCCGATCGCGAATATCGAGATTCCGGTAATTGCGGACGAGTACGTCGATCCAACGTTTGGGACGGGCGCGGTGAAGATCACGCCCGCGCATGATCCGAACGACTTCGAGATCGGTAAGCGGCACGGTCTTTCAATGCCCGTGGTAATGAGTCCGCAGGCGACGATGGACAACGGAGTTGATGCTGGCGAGCGCGTTCCCGCGCAACTGGTAGGCGTGGACCGGTTCGAGGCTCGCGCGCAGATCGTTGAGATGTTGCGTGCTGCCGGCCGCCTCGGTAAGATCGAGACGCACCGGCACGCCGTGCGCCATTGTTACCGGTGTGACACTGTGGTCGAGCCGCGACTGTCAGACCAGTGGTTCGTGCGGATGGCGCCGCTCGCCGAGCCTGCGCTGGAAGCGGTGCGGAGTGGGCGCTTGCGCATAATTCCGGAGCGTTGGGAAGCGGTGTACGTGAACTGGCTCACCAACATTCGCGACTGGAACATCTCGCGTCAGCTCTGGTGGGGACATCGCATACCAGTTTGGTATTGCGAGGACAACGGATGCGTCACCGTGAGCCGCACCGACGTGACCGAGTGCGCCACTTGCGGAGGCGCGGTGCGGCAGGACGAGGACGTTCTGGACACATGGTTCTCGTCGTGGCTGTGGCCGTTCTCAACCCTTGGATGGCCCAACACCGACGCCGAGGATCTGCGCGCGTTCTATCCCACCGACGATCTTGTCACCGCGCCAGAAATCCTGTTCTTTTGGGTGGCGCGCATGGTGATGGCGGGCTACGCGTTCATGGGTGACGCGCCATTCCATACCGTGTACTTGCACGGAACCGTTCGCGATACGGACCATGTCAAGATGTCCAAGTCACTCGGGAACGGAATCGATCCGCTCGACGTGGTGCGTCTGTTCGGTGCTGACGCGTTGCGCTACACGGTCATCGCCGGGATGGGTGTGGGCGCGGATCTGGTTCTTGACCCAAACGATCTGGATAAATCGTTCGCGCCTGGCCGTAACTTCGCCACGAAGCTGTGGAACATCGGGAGATTTCTTCTCACCAAAGTCGGCGACGAGCCGGTGCTGGACGTTACGGATCTTCCGTTTTGGATGCTCACGCGCGCCGACCGTTGGATTCTTGCTCGGCTCAATCTCACGATTGCCGAGTGTGATGCGGCGTTCGGTCCCGCGCGACCGGATGACGGCGATTGGCGCCCGGCGCAGTTGCGCACGGGGCTCAGGCTCAACGAGTACGCGGAATCCGCCCGCCGTTTCGTGTGGAACGAGCTGGCGGATTGGTATCTGGAAAGCGTGAAGCCGCGGCTTGTCGCCAACGGCACGGATCGCGACACCGCGCGCGCGGTGCTGGTGCACGTCTTCGACGCCGCGTTGCGTCTACTTCATCCCGTGGTGCCCTTCATTACCGAAGATTTGTGGCAACGGCTACCTGAGCGACCCACAAAGGACTCTGCCCTGCTCTGCACCGCGACCTGGCCCAAGATTGGCAAGCACCACCAGGGAGCGACCGAATTCGAACGCGTGCGCGAAGCGGTCGACGGATTGAGGGCGCTCCGGGCGCAATACTCGATTCCGCCGGGCAAGATTGTGAAGGCGGTGATCCGAACCACGAACGACCCCGCTCTCTACATAGCCGAATGTGAGGTCATCGCGCAGCTTAGCCGAGCGCAGCTGAAGATCGGCGGCGCGGTAGATGGTCCCGCCGCACACACGCTTCTTCCCGACGGCTCCGATCTCGCGCTTCCGCTTGGGGACCTGGTCAACGTGGGAGAGGAGCGCGCCAAAGTCGACGCTGACCTCGCGCGATTGGTGAAGCAGCTCACGGCGCTGCGCGGTCGTCTTGCGAACGAAGGGTTTGTCAATCGCGCGCCGGCGTCTGTGGTAGATGCGGAGCGCGTCAAGGAGCGCGAGTGGTCCGCGCGCGCCGACGCTCTCCGCACGAAGATGGAGTCGTTTGACGGATGAAAGTGTTGACGCTTGTTGCTGCACTTTCGTTCGTCGTCGCTTGCGCATCACCGGGGATTCCGCCCGGCGGTCCCGAGCGGCACACGCCTCCGATGATTACACGGATTATTCCGGACACCAACCGCGTCAACTATCGCGGGCGCGACTTTACAATTGAGTTCGATGAGGTGATCAGCGAGCGGCCCGCCGCGTCCGTGCCCACGCTCGCGGATCTCGTGCTCGTCTCGCCGCGTGATGGGCAGCCGAACGTTGATTGGCACCGCGACGCGCTGACGATTTCTCCGCGCCGTCGGTGGCGCGCGAACACAGCGTACACGGTAACGCTGCTCCCGGGGATCGCCGACCTACGTGGGAACGTCCGCAAGACAACAACCCAGGTCACCTTTGCGACCGGGCCGATGATTCCCGCGACCACGCTCGGCGGCATAGTCTTCGATGCGCTGTCCGGTGCTCCGATCGCTAACGCTCTGGTCGAGGCGCGCCCGGTTTCCGATTCGACGTTGGTCTACATCGCGGCGGCCGATTCAACCGGCCGTTTCCATCTCCGCGGGATGCAGCCCGCGCAGTACGCTGTTCGCGGTTATTCCGACCAGAACCGCAATCGCGGTGTCGACCCCGGCGAGCCGCTCGACTCCATCCGTGTGAATCTGGCGGACTCACTGTCGCTGGAGCTGCTGGCGTTCGTGCACGACACGGCCGGTTCCAAGCTCAGTGCGGTCGCGATTCAGGACTCGGTCACAATCCTGGCCACGTTTACCACTCCGCTGGATCCGCGCACTCCACTCGACGCAGCGCACTTCCTGGTGCTCCGCTCCGATTCGACGCGCGTGCCTGTGCGATCCGTTTCGGCGCGGCCCGACACTGCCGTTTTTGCCGCCGCGCCTGTGCCGGCAGGGCCACCGTCGGCAATCCCGATCCCTGGGACCGCGTCTCAAACACCCGCAGCTCGTCCGAGACCGGCGCGGCCGCTGCTGTTCAGAAACGTTGCGGTCATGCTCGCGGCCAAGCTACAGCCCGGAGCAACATACGTGCTGCGCGCCATTGATGCGCTCGCACCGAGTGGGCGCAGAATCACATCCGATCGCTCCTTCTCCGTGGCAAAGTTACCCGCGCCAGCAGACACAGCGGCGGCAAGCCCTACACGCACGCGAGTACCGTTGAAACCGCCCATCAGCCCCGCGGCGACCCCGCAGCGCTGATGGATGTGCGCCGTAACCTCCCGAGTGTCACGGCGCTGCTCGAACTGGAGGCGGTGCAATCGCTTGCACTGGGGCAGCGGCACGCGATCATGGTCGAAGCGGCGCGACGGGTGATAGGGGAAGTACGGGACGGATGCGCACTTCCTCCGCGGGATGCAGCCGAGTGGAGCTCGCGCGTAGCGGAGGCCGTGGCCGACCGCAACGCGCCCGCACTGCGCCGCGTTCTTAACGCAACGGGAGTGGTTCTGCATACCAATCTGGGGCGCGCGCCGCTGGCGTCCGCGGCGGTCGCCGCAATGCGCGATGTCGCTGAGGATTACTGTGATATCGAGTACGACTTGGTCACCGGATTGCGCGGCTCGCGTGACGATCACTGCGTGACGATGCTACGCGAACTCACCGGTGCCGCTGACGCGCTGGTGGTGAACAACTGCGCCGCGGCGTTAACGCTCGCGTTGCGGGCACTCGCATTTGGAAGCTCTGTCGCGATTTCGCGCGGCGAGCTGGTCGAGATCGGGGGTAGCTTTCGGGTTCCGGAAGTCATGCAGGTGGCGGGAGTTCGTCTGGCGGAGGTCGGCACGACGAATCGGACGCATCTCTACGACTATGAACGCGCGCTCGATGCAGGTGCAGCCGCCATCGTCAAGGTGCATCGAAGCAACTTTCGGATCGAAGGTTTCACCGCGGACGCCTCGTTGAAGGAACTGGCCGAGCTGTGTGATGCACGAGGAGTTCCGCTCATCCATGACTTCGGCAGCGGGCTGATGCTGTCGCTGGAGCCGTACGGATTGCATGGTGAACCGACGGCGCGGGATATTATGCGCGACGTTGCTCGCGCTGGCGCGACGGTCACCGTGATGAGCGGCGACAAGCTACTCGGCGGTCCGCAGGCGGGAATCATGCTTGGCGACAACCGCTCGATAGCCGCACTGCGCCGAGATCCGTTTGCCCGTGCGGTGAGAGTGGACAAGCTCACGATCGCTGCACTGTCCGCGACGTTGCAGCTGTATCGCGACCCCGATCAAGCGAAGCTCGCTGTCCCGATCCTGCGCATGCTCATCACTCCCGCGGACCAGCTGCACGAGCGCGCTGGAGCGGTGGCCGACAGGTTGCGAGAAGCGGGGATAATAGCCGCCATAACCACCTGCGACGGCGCGGTTGGTGCCGGTGCGTTTCCCACAACACGTATACCATCGTTCGGCGTGGCGCTTGGCGGCGATGCGACGGATTCCGCATCATGCCTCAGAGCGGCAGCTGTGCCTGTGATTGGTCGCATTTCTAACGGAGCGTCGATTCTCAACCTGCGCAGCGTGCCCGAGCGGGACGACGACCTGCTCGGCGACATGATTGTCGCTGCACTCGCCTGATGTCTCGGCCCAGCGTAGTCTTTCTGGATCGTGACGGTACGATCATCCGCGATGTGAACTATCTGGCCCGCGCGGATCAGGTCGAGTTATTGGAGGGCGCCGCGGAGGCAATCAAGCGCCTGAACGTCGTGGGAGTTCCAGTGGTCGTGGTGACCAACCAATCTGGAATCGCGCGCGGTCTTTTCACTGTCGATGAATACGAAAGCGCGAGAGCACGGCTGGACGAGCTGCTGGGTGAACACGGTGCCCACATTGACGCGAGCTATTTCTGTCCGCACCTGCCAGATGCCAACGGAGAATGTGATTGCCGCAAGCCGGCGACGGGGCTCTTCCGTCGCGCCGCCGCAGAGCGGTCGCTGGACATGCGCAACGCGGCCTTCGTAGGAGACCGGTGGCGAGATGTCGCGCCTGTGCGCGAGTTTGGAGGCCGAGCGTTCTTGCTGCTGCGGGACGCGACCGCGACGGATAACCGGGAGGAAGTCGCGCTGGCGCTAAGCGCAGGAGTTACTCTGGTGCACTCGCTTGCTGACGCGGTGGACACAATCCTGAGCGGCCCAGCTGTAAACGTGTCGCGTGCGCGGATGGCTGTGCTCGCCTCCGGATCTGGCACCAACCTGCAGGCAATCCTGGATCATTTCACAGCGCTCGGGAAAGCACGCTCGGGCGACGTCGTCGTCGTAGCCTCCAATCGCGCCGATGCAGCTGCGCTTGAGCGGGGGCGGCGAGCGTGCATTCCGGTTGAGCAGTTCGATTCCAGCGATGGTGACGCGCTGCTTCGACTACTCGATAGGCACGCCGTAGACATTGTCGCTCTTGCCGGCTATCTCAAGCTCGTACCCAGACAAGTCATCGAGCGCTTCCGCGGTCGAATCGTCAACGTTCATCCCGGACCACTTCCCCAATTCGGGGGGCGTGGCATGTACGGTGTGCGCGTTCACGACGCGGTTATGCGGTCGGGCGCATCACAGACGGCGGTGACCGTGCACTTCGTTGACGAACAGTTCGACCACGGCGCCGTGCTGGCGCAGTGGCCTGTCGCGGTTGAGCGGGGCGACACACCGGCCCAGCTTGCCGCACGCGTGCTCCACGTTGAGCACATTGTGTATCCAAGGATTCTCGACGCGGTCGCGGCGACCCTCGCCCGCGGCGCTGTTGGACAAACTGATCTACATACCGATGCCCACCGCGCTCCTCTCGGTCTCTGACAAGAAAGACGTCGTCGATTTTGCCCGAGGTCTCACCGACCTCGGCTGGGATCTGGTATCGACCGGCGGCACCGCCCGGGTGTTGCGAGAGGCCGAACTCGCTGTCCGCGATGTCGCCGATCTCACGCAATTTCCGGAGATGCTGGACGGGCGAGTGAAGACGCTGCACCCTATGGTCCACGCTGGCCTGCTGGCGCGCCGAGACGTGGAGGTGCACGTCAAGACTATTGTGGAACACGGCATTCCGTGGATCGACCTGGTGGCTGTGAATCTGTATCCGTTCCGCACAACAGCCGCGAGCGCGAATGCCACCGAAGATATGATCATCGAGCAGATCGATATCGGCGGTCCAGCCATGCTGAGATCAGCCGCGAAGAACTTTGACGCTGTAACTGTGATCTGCGACCCGCGCGATTATTCCCGGGTGCTGGCCGCCCTGCGCGCTGGCGACGACGATGCGGACCTGCGCGAGCGGCTCGCCGCAAAGGTGTTTGAGCACACATCCGCGTACGACGGTGCGATCGCCGATTGGTTCGCCTCGCGCAGGGACGATCGTTTCCCGGAGACGATGGTGATCCCGCTGGATCGGGCCCAGATCCTGAGATATGGCGAGAACCCGGGACAGCGCGCCGCGTTCTACGTCCAGTCGCGCGGGCGCGGTCTGGACGCGCTGGTTCAGCACGGGGGAAAGGATCTCAGCTTCAACAACCTGCTGGATTTGGAGGGCGCACTCCTGGCGACGGATGCTTTCGAGGGACACATCTGCTGCGCCATAGTCAAACACACCACTCCGTGCGGACTAGCGGTCGGCGGCACGGCGCTCGAGGCATATCAGAAGGCGCTCGCATGCGATCCGACGTCCGCCTTCGGCTCGGTTATCTCCTTCACCGGCCCCGTTGATGACGTCACCGCCGAGGCGGTTTCCAGTCTCTTCGTCGAGTGCATCGTCGCTCCGTCGTTTTCGCCGGGCGCGCTTGAGACACTCGGTCGCAAAAAAAACCTGCGAGTGCTGGAGGGAAAGGCGCCGTGGCCCAAAGGCGAGCTGGATCTCAAGCGCGTGCGCGGCGGGGTACTGGTGCAGGATCGCGCTGAGCCGCCGGTTCCGTACGCATACTGGCGGGTGGTGAGCGAACGCACCCCGACGGACCATGAGCGCACGACGCTCGCCTTCGCGTGGCAGGCCGTTGCGACGGTCAAGTCCAACGCGATCGTCCTGGCGCGAGACGGCGCTACAATAGGCATTGGCGCCGGGCAGATGTCTCGCGTTGACGCGGCCTTTCTCGCGGTCCATAAAGCTCGCGCGGCGGGCCACGAGACAGCAGGCTCGGTGCTCGGATCGGACGCATTCTTTCCCTTCCGCGACGGTGTGGATCAAGCCGCGGGAGCCGGGGTAGTTGCAGTCATTCAGCCCGGCGGATCGGTTCGCGACGAGGAAGTGATTGCCGCCGCGAACGAACATGGAATCGCGATGGTCTTTACCGGCCAACGACAGTTCCGCCACTAGCCTATCTTTCAGCGCATGACCGCAACTACAGCCGCCGCCCGGGCGGCGGACCTGGACTATCGTCCATCGTACGGCGCGGCCGCAATCGCGGCCACGCTCGTTTTTGTACTATATCTGGTGACCCTCTCGCCTTCCACGGCGATGTGGGACACCAGTGAATACATTGCCGCCGCATACACACTGGGCCTGCCGCATCCCCCCGGCAACCCGATGTTCGTCCTGCTGGGACGCGTCTTCGGAATTCTTCCGATCGCGCCCAACGTCGCGATGCGCATCAACATCCTCGCCGCACTGAGCAGCGCCGTGTCGGCCGGGATGTGGTTCCTGATCGTCGAACGTGTGCTGGTGGGATGGCTACCGCTGCGGTGGCAGCGTATCGCCGGTGGAGCGCTCGCCGCGCTGATCGGCGCGACAGCGTTCACGGTGTGGGCACAGTCCGTCGTCAACGAAAAGGTATATACTGTCTCGCTGGTCGGCATGGCAATCGTCGCCTGGCTCACCGTGCGCTGGTGCGATGATCCCGACGGACCCAAAGCTGATCGGCTGCTGGTGCTCATAGCGTATCTGAGCGGGCTAGGCTATGCCAACCACATGGCCGGCTTCCTGGCGCTCCCGGCGGTTTTCGTCGCCGTTCTGGTGATCAGGCCGCGCACGCTCGTGCGCGGCAAGCTGCTCATCTCTGCCGCACTGGCGCTGGCGCTCGGCATGACGCCGTTCCTGACGCAACCCATCCGCTCGGCGTATTTCCCCCGTATCAACGAGGGCGAGACCACCGCGTGCGTCACCAAGATATCGGTCGACTGCACCCTGAGCAGCACGACGTACCAGCGCTTCATGTACAACTTCAACCGCGAGCAGTATCAGAAGCCCGCGGTCACCGAGCGCCAGATTCCGTTCACTTCGCAGGTAGGAATGTGGTGGCTCTACTTTAAGTGGCAGTGGCTGCGCGATCCCGATGGCACGCACGCAGCGGCGCAATCAGCGCTAGCCGCGGTCTTCCTCATCCTTGGTCTGGTGGGCGGCTACGTGCACTGGCGACGCGACCGACGAAGCTTCTGGTTTTTCGGGCCGCTCATCTTCAGCGTCACGCTGCTGTTGATCTACTACATGAATTTCAAGTTCGGAGCGTCGCAGGCGCCCGAGCTTGGGGACGCCGTGCCGCGCGAGGTGCGCGACCGCGACTACTTCTATCTGTGGAGCTACAGCGCCTGGAGTGTATGGGTTGCACTCGGTCTCTTCTACGTCTGGGAACAGGTCGCGCAGATGCTCGGCTCAGATCCCGCTCGCGTCAATGGAGCGACTGTCCAGGTGCCGCGCCGGCGCAGTTGGATCGGGGCATCGCCGCTGCTGCTGATCGCGATCGTTCCGCTGATCGCAAACTGGACGTCCGCGTCCAGGCGTGGCCAGACCGACACGCGTGACTTCGCGCACGACCTGCTCCAGTCGGTGGAACCGTACGGCGTGCTGATCACAATGGGTGACAACGATACGTTCCCACTCTGGTACGCGCAGGAGGTAGAGGGAATCCGTAAGGACGTCACAGTGCTATGCACGTCGCTGCTCAATACCGACTGGTACACCAGGCAGATCATCAGAAATCCGATCCGTCCGTACGACCTGGCGAACGGGCCGCAGGTATACGCCGGCCGCAATTGGCCGATGCCCGCGCAGGCTCCGGTCAGTCTGACGTTCACGCAATCGGATGCGGTGCCACAGATCGTGGAGATAAACGGCACGCAGGAGCTAAAGACTAACAGCGGCATGACGTTCACCGTGCACGCCCGCGACCTCGGCGGCGGCTATCGCGGGCTCGAGCGCGCCGATCTCTTCGTGCTGTATATCATCCGCGATGCGTTTCCCGGGACTCCTGTCTTCTTCAGCCGCACTGATGGGAGCTATCCCGATGAGATGGGCTTCGGCGATCACCTGATCACCACAGGGTTGGCGCGGAAACTCGTCGCCAACGTGCCAACGTCGTCGGCCACAATCTTGAACGTGGAAGGCGAGGGTTGGTTCGATCTCGCCACCACGTACGGGCTGTGGACTAAGTCTTTCCAGGGACTGGCATCACTGGCGGACAGAACGCGCTGGGTGGATCGCCCATCGGTGGGCATTCCGTTCGCCTACATCCGCACCGGTGCCGTGCTGGGTCAGGCACTACAGCAGGCCGGCCGCCCAGCCGACGCGCAAAGGGTGCTAGCTACCGCCGAGCGCATAGCGCAAGGCGCCCAGCTGGGCAGGCTCTTGGCAGCGACCGGTGGTAATCAATAGGTTGTAGGGCTGGCTATAGTGCCGGAGGCGTGTCAGAGCGGTTTAATGAGCTGGTCTTGAAAACCAGAGTCCCGTAAGGGACCGTGGGTTCGAATCCCACCGCCTCCTCTTATGAGCAAACTGAACTTCGCGCAGATGGAAGCGCTCAACTAGGCTTCAGCGCAC
>JBBSHV010000014.1:0-25735 GCA_038232435.1 Gemmatimonadales bacterium
CAGGCGACCGCCTCGTCGTCGCCCGCGTGCGCGAGACAATCGCGGACGGGGGTCAGATCGTCGAGCCGACAGGGATACTTCGCGTGGACTCCGTAAGCGCTACGGGACCATCCATCGCGGTTCTCATTAAGCAGTTTGGCGCCGTGGTCGCTGACCAGGTCGTGCTACCCGCCGGACAATCGTTCGAACCCACGACAGTGCGCCCGGTTGGCGGTAGATATCCGGTGGCAGCGAAGCTTCTCTGGATTCAGAACGATCCCAGGCTTCCATCCCTCCAGTCATACGTGATTGTTGGCGCCGGCCAGGCTACGGGAGTGCGAGCGGGCGATCAGTTTACGCTCTTCGACGATCCGCCGGCCGCCGCGGTTTCGAACACCGCGCCGGTCGCGTCTGGACTGGTGAAGATCGTTCGAGTGACGCCGTTCGGCGCAACAGGAATCATCGTGGATCAGACGCAGCCCAAGATTCGCGAGGGAATGCCGGCGCATCTCACGGCGAAGATGCCGTAAGACGTGCCGGCGGCTTAGATTTGCCGTTTTGCGGATGGAGCAGGAGTGAACGAGATATTGGTTTGGGCGCAGTCTGGCGCCGCAATTCCGACAACACCAGTGGCGATGGTGGTCAATTCGACCGCCCCGACCAAGATCGTCCTCACGATTTTGGCGATCCTGTCACTGGTGAGCTGGGCGATAATGCTGACCAAGTGGTTGCAGTTCCGCCGAGTTGAGGGTGCGGCGGAGGAATTCATGCAGGATTTTGAGCGGGCGCCGTCATTTGACCAGGCGGCCGAGGCGTCGCGTCGAGCCAGCGATGTTCCGCACTCGCGGATTCTGAGGCGCGCGAGTGACTTTTTGCGCGAAGTTACGCCGGCCATGAGCGCGACGGCCGGACGCGCAGCCAAGTTCAGCGGCTCGCAGGTGGAGGCGCTTCGACTGGTGCTCGATTCCGAGACCAATGCCGCGCGCGACCATCTTTCCAAATTTGTCCCGTCGCTAGGGACCATCGGATCAGTCAGTCCGCTTATCGGCCTGCTCGGGACCGTGCTGGGCGTGATCGAGGCTTTCATCGGCATTGCGTCCAAGGGGGCCGGGAACATCGCCGCCGTCGCGCCAGGCGTCGCCGAAGCGCTGATCGCGACAGCCGCCGCTCTCACTGTGGCGATCCCAGCGGTATTTGGCTACAACATCTTCGCCAACCGGATCAACAGGTTCGACAGCGCCCTGGAAGGGTTCGGTACCGAGCTGATCGCGCTGTTAGTGCGCGAGGGGCGTATCTAGGTGGCCGGTCGCACGCGCCGGCGCGGCGAGCGGTTGGTGCTGAACGCCGAAATAAATGTGGTGAGCCTCATCGACGTGATGATGCTGTTGATGGTCATCTTCATGATCACCGCGCCAATGATGCAGGGCGGCGTTGACGTGGCGCTGCCAAAGGCGCAGGCGAGCCCGCTCGACTCGAAGAACGGTCTGGTGGTGTCGATCAACAACACCGGCGCCATCTACGTGGATCAGGACCGGCTCAGCTTCGACGAGTTCCGAGCGGCGTTCAAGGCGCTGTCGGATCAGCACGGCAAGGGTGGCGTGTATCTGCGGGCGGATCAGGGAGTGCCGTACGGAACCGTGGTAAAGGTCCTCGCGGTGATGCGGGCGAGTGGCGCGACCGACGTCGGCTTGGTGGCCGAGCCGGAAGAATCCGCGCGTTGAGTAACCGTTTTGAGCACGCGTTGAGGCCTGGTTGAGCACGCGACTGAGCATGCGTGCGGAGGACGTGCGCATAGGTGGTCCGCTCGGCGTCTCCGCAGCATTGCATCTTGCGGCGGTGGCCGCTGTGGTGTGGACATTCAGGCCCGGCCCGCCAGTGGTGCTGCCGCCCATCTACAAGGTGAACATCGTGGCCGCGCCGGCCGGACCGCGCGCGATCGGCGAAGTGACGTCCTCGCCTGAGCCAGCCAGGCCGGCGCCGACTCCGCCCAAGATGCGAGAGGTGCCGGAGCCGACTCCAGCCGCGCCCGTGAAGAACGCCGCGGCGCCCACGCCGCGCGCGACGCCGACTACGGGCAAACCGGTGAAAGCACCCGCGACGAAAGCGCCCAAGGCGGGTGGCGGGCCGGTGGGCGGTCGCGGCACTGACGTCGCGACCGTGCAGACCGGGGGAATTGATTTTCCATTCCCCGGGTACCTGAACAATATCGTGCGTCAGATTGCCGTCAATTTTCGTCCTCGGGATCCAAATGCACCGCTCAACGCACAGGTTTCTTTCCTGATTCACCGCGACGGCAAGGTGTCCGACCTCAAGTTCCTCACACGCTCCGGCGTATATGCGTTCGACCTGGAGGCTCAGGGCGCGGTGGAGCGCGGATCGGCCAGCTTCGGACCGCTTCCGGACGGCTTCCGGGATGATGTACTGCCCGTAGTTTTCAGCTTCGACCCAAAATTCCTGCAGTGATGCGCTTTTCATATACGATCGCGGCCGTCGCGTGCGCCGCAATTTCGCTCGCGGCTGGCGCCGTGCGTGCCCAGGGTACGCCACCGCAAGGGGTCAGACTCGGTCTCAACTACGCTTTGGGTACCAAGCCTGGCGTTCTCGTCCTGCCAATTGATTCGGCCGGTCCGGACTCCGTGCGCGCCATTCTCCAGCGCGACATCGACTACGACGACCGTGCGACAGTGGTGGCGCTGGACGACGCCGGCGCCAGGGCACTAATGCCAGCCAGCGGCGACAGGTTCAACTACCCGCTATTCGCTAAACTGGGCATCGTCGCGATCGTCCGGCCGCAGCGCTCGCTCACCGGGCTCACGCTCACGATGTACGACGTGGCGTCGCGCAAGCGGATCCAAACCGGAAACTTTGCGCTACCCGAAGGAGACAACACTCCCGCCTGGCGCCTTGCGCTGCACACCGCCGCGGACGACGTGGAGCGATGGATATTCGGCACGCGCGGTTCCGCGGCCACGCGCATTCTGTACAGCGCTGCTGACAAGCAGATATGGGAGATGGACAGCGATGGCGCCAATCCACGCAAGCTCACCTCCGTCACGCTGGCGATGTCACCAGCATGGCATCCCAGCGGTCGCACCTTCGTGTTCACCGGCTTCACGCCCCGAGGGTCGCAGGTCGCGGTGTACGATTTTGCGACCAACGACATTCACTGGAGGAGCGCGACAGTTCGCGGACTGAACATCACGCCCGCGTTTTCGCCCAGCGGCAACACTATCGCGTACGCCAATGGCGCGGATCGGGGTACCGACATCATGATCGCCGATGCCGCCGGTGAGGCCGAGGCTCGGCGCATCACAGTGGGGAAGGGGAGCGACAACACGTCGCCGTCGTTCAGTCCCGACGGCCGGCAGATCGTCTTCATGTCGGGCCGCGCCGGTCACCCGGAGGTGTACACCATGGACTCCGACGGCACCAACCCGCAGATCCTCACCGAGTTCACCTACGGCGAGTCGAGCTACCGCGCTTCGCCGGACTGGTCGCCTGACGGACGGCAGATCGCGTACGAGTCGCGCATCAATGGCGACTTCCAGATCATGACGATTGATCTACGCGATCGGGCAACCAAGCAGTTTACCAGCGAGGGTGAGAACGAAGATCCGGCGTGGGCGCCAGATGGCCGCCACCTGGTGTTCTCGTCCACGCGCAGCGGACCGCGCCAACTCTGGGTGTTGGACACCGAGTCGGGGCGCATGCGTCAGCTCACTCGTGCCGCGGGCGCGCGATTGCCCGCGTGGTCTCCTCTTCTCAAACCTTGAATCCAGAACTGTTTATGTATCGTAACCTTGCCGTGGTCCTCGCCGCCGCCGTCAGCGCCGTTCTGCTCCCGGCCTGTCACAAGCCGCCGGTGCCGCTTGCGCCAGCGCCGGCGAGTGTGAACAGCGATTCGGTGGATCGTGCGCGAGCTGACTCCATTGCGCAGGCCGAGGCCGCACGCCGCGCGCAAGTCGCGGACAGTCTGCGTGGGTTGCGTAACGAGAACGGCGCTGGCGAGGACGCGATTCAGGTAATCGCGGCGACCATCTATTACGATTACGACCGGGCGGAGTTGACCGATGACGCCCGCGCGCTGCTACTCGCCAAAGCGCGGGCCATGCAGGCACTGCCGGCGACACGTGTTCGCATAACGGGACACACGGACAACCGTGGCGCGTCCGAGTACAACCTCGCGCTTGGCTTGAGGCGCGCTGCCGAAGCGAAGGCATTTCTGGTTGCAAACGGTGCGGACGCGAGTCACATCGAGATCAGCAGCATGGGTGAGGAGCAGCCCGCTGTGCAGGGCGACAGTGAGGAAGCATGGGCCAAGAACAGGCGCGCCGAGTTTACGCCATTGAGTGGGAGTGAAGCGCAATGAACAGCACAACGAGCAGGATCAGATTCGCCACGCCGATTGCCGCTGTCCTGATGGGCGGTTGCTTCGCGTCGCAGCAGGATGTCCGCGTGCTGCAGAGCGACATCAGTCTTCTCAGAACGGAGACGGCCGCC
The DNA here is from genome assembly GCA_038232435.1 of Gemmatimonadales bacterium. Classification (GTDB taxonomy): domain Bacteria; phylum Gemmatimonadota; class Gemmatimonadetes; order Gemmatimonadales; family Gemmatimonadaceae; genus Fen-1247. The sequence goes on from JBBSHV010000014.1 coordinate 4,480, forward strand.
GCCGATTCGGCGCGCAGGCTGCAGCTCGACCGGGCTATCGCGTCCATCCGGACCGCCAATGATTCGCTTGCCTCACTCAGTACCAAGCTGACGCGCTTTCGGTCGGACGTGACGACGAGTCTCGCTTCGGTTGATCAGCAACTACTTCAGGTGCAGGAGCTGACCGGCCAGAGTCAGCGGCGCATTCAGGAAGTGCGCGCATCGCTGGAAGAGCGGCAGGGCGCTGCCGCCGCGACCTCGGCTACCGCGCCCGGTGCCACTCCGGCAACCGCGGGCTCCGCGCGCTCCGCGGGCGCGGTCGACGCCGGTCCGGGACCGAACCAACTCTTTCAGGTAGCGCGCGAGCAGCTCATGCAAGGGAGCAATGCCGCGGCGAGGCAGGCATTCGAGGATCTGCTCACGAAGTATCCCAAGTCCGACCTTGCTGCCGACGCGCAATTCTATGTGGCCGAAACGTACGCCGCTGAGAACAACGTGCCGGCCGCGGACTCGGTATACGCGCGCGTTGCTGCTCGTTACGCCGGTTCACCGCGCGCGGCTACCGCCGTGTACAAGCGTGCGGTGGCGGCCCAGAACGCTGGCAAGATTGACCAGGCGCGCGACCTGTTCAACCAGTTGATCAAGAAATACCCACGCTCCGACGAGGCGTCGCTCGCCCGCGATCGCGTCAAGGCGCTCAAGTAAGGCGCCCAACCCCAAGGGTAAGCTAGTAAAGCGGATAAGTGGCCACCAAGTCGGTTAGTCAGATAGCGGCGGAGATGTCGTTCCTCGATCATCTCGAGGAGCTTCGTACTCGCTTGTTCTGGTGCGCCGGCGCCTTCGCGATCGGTGGCGCTGTCGCGGTGGTGCTCTTCACGCAGATGCATCACTTCGGGATCAACTTCGACGTGATCGAGTTTCTGGCGCGTCCGATCACTCCGCTGCTGCACGGACAGAGGCTCATCTATACGCATCCAGGCGACGCGTTCCAGATCGTGCTCGATGCCGGCTTCGCGGTGGCGTTCGTTGTTGCGCTGCCGGTAATTTTGTACCAGCTCTGGGGCTTCGTGTCGCCGGCGATGTACTCACACGAGAAGAAAATGGTGCTGCCGGTGCTGGCGGCCATCGTGGTCCTCTTCGTTGCTGGCGTCGCGCTAGCCTTCACCTTGATCCTGCCGCTCACTCTGGGCTTCCTCGTTGGGGTCGAGTCGGCGGCGTTGACTCCAATGATCTCCGCTTCGGAGTATTTTGGTTTTGCGATCTACATGTGCCTCGCCTTCGGCGCTGCGTTCGAGCTTCCCATCGTGGTGATGGGCCTCACCGCCATTGGGCTGGCGACGCCGATGTTCCTGGCCAAGTACAGGAGGTACGCGGTGGTCGGTGGCCTGGTGGTAGGCGGCTTCATCACTCCAGACCCGACGGCGATGTTCGCGATCGCCATTCCTATGTACGCCCTGTACGAGCTGAGCATTGTCTTATCAAGATCCGTGTATCGCTGGCGCCGGAAGCGTGATGAGCCGGACGACGTGACGCCGCCAACTGATTCTGACGATCGGCGCGGGCCGCCCCCGCCGCCATCACTTCCTCCGTCGCTTCCGCCGGGCCGCGGTGAGCCCAGACGGCTAGGGGCACCAGCATGATTCGTTCTACCATTGCGCGGCTGATCGCGCGCCTGTTCTCCTTCGCGCGAGCAAGAGTCGAGCTCAGATTCGCTGTTGGCTCGACCGCGGCGGTCGTTGTACTGCTCGTTGTATCGAGCGCCGCTATTGGTGCACAGCGTGGCGGTCGCGTGCTTCCCGGCACACGGGCCGACACTGTCGCTCGCCCGAGAGCACCAGGCGACACGGGCACACGAGTGCCGCGCGACACCACCCCCACGCGCAATCGCGTTGCGGGTGATTCGATCCGGCGGGACAGCACGACAGCAAGGCCGCTAATCGACTGGCGGCTTGAAGATGATTCCATCGCGCAGGAGCTATTGCACCGGCCCGGCTTTCGGGCGACGCGGTACCAGGGCGACAAGGTCATCTTCAATGCCCAGACAAAGGCGTTACAGATCCAGGGTGATCCGGCCGCGGTGGCGCGGGAGCAAACTTTGGTGGTGGGAGATACCGTGTTGTACAACGACTCCACCAAGCTCGTCACCGCGCGCGGTGACACTGTAATTCTGCACGATCCGTCGCGGCAGGGGGCCGACATCGTCGCACGCGGACAGGTGACCTACAACGCAGCACTCGGCCGCGGCTTCGCGAGCAATATCAGCACCTCGGTCGAGAGTGGCGACCGGTACTATCTGTCGGGACGCGCTGTCGCGTTTTCGCGCGACACGAGCAAGATGGGACGGAGCGCCTATTACATCCGCAACGGCATCATCACCAGCTGCGACGACAGCGTTCCGGACTATTACTTCAAGGCGAACGAGATCAAGTACGTCTCCAAGAGCCTTATCGTGGCGCGGCCGGCGACGCTGTACATCTCCGGCGTGCCTGTGTTCTGGCTCCCGTTCCTGTTCCAGGACGTGCGCAACGGACGCCGCAGCGGACTGCTTACGCCGCGCTTTGGCCTGAGTGAGTTTGTTCGCAACAGCCCGACGTACCGGCGGCACGTCGAGAACATCGGCTACTATGCCAACCTTGGCGATTACATGGACGCCGAGGCATGGTTCGATTGGCGCAGCAGCGCGCGCGCGAGTGCCGGCGATCCCGGATTCGCACGCGCGAACGGACAGTTCCGGTATCGCTGGCTGGACCGGTTTATTACGGGCGGTATCTCCGCCAACAGGTTGGACCAGCGCGACGGCCAGACGAATACCGCAGTGTCCTGGTTTCACTCGCAGGACTTCTCGCAGACGAGCAAGCTGTACGCAGATGTCAACTTCGTCACGAACACCCGCGTCCAGCGGCAGACCAGTTTTGATCCACGCGCCGTTCTATCGACCATTCGATCGGACGTACGGTACGGCCGGAAGGTAGGTCCCTTTTCCGTTGACCTGGCGGGAAACAGACTTCAGTACCCGGGCCGAAGCGAAGTGACGGAGAACTATCCAAGTGTCACGGTGAGCAGCCCGACGCTGGCACTCAACCGGTGGCTGGACTGGACACCGAGCTTCCAGTACCAGCGGAATGCGCAGAAGAACAGGGATGAGCCGGGCACGTTCGCGTACCGCTACTTCACGAACGCTGGCGTACCGGATAGCTCCCGCATCAACGCCAGCAGCAAGAACGAGAACATCTCGCTGCAGACGCCGTTCACTATTCGCGGCTTTCAGCTGACGGCGGCCGTGACGGAAGTGAATCAGTACAACGACTTCCCGATCACGAGAACGTTGATTGATCCCGCGGACACGACGCAACGCCTGACGCGCACGTACGCGCGCTCCTTCAGTAACGCTGCCGATTTTAACATCGGCTTTAGCCTCCCAACCTTCCTGCCGAACACGTTCCGCATTGTTCCGGCGTTGACGTTCCAGAACGTTGTTGGCGATCCGTACTTCGTGCGTACCGAGCTGTCCGGCGGGCGCTGGGTGCACCAGTCCAAGCGGCCCAGCTTCGGTCTCAGCGCCAGCCCGACTATATTCGGGCTCTTCCCGGGCTTTGGACCGCTGGCGCGCATACGTCAGTCGATCACGCCTACGCTCAGATACTCGTACTCACCCAGTGGTAATGTTTCACCCGAATTTCTTGCGGCGCTGAACAGATCGCCGTCGGGCTTCCTTGGGAATCTGCGTCAGAATCAGGTTGGCCTCCGGCTGACGCAGGTGTTCGAAGGGAAGCTCCGGTCCGACACGGGCGACGCGAACGAGGGCACCAAGATCAAGCTGCTCGCGCTCGATTTCTCTGAGCTGACGTATGATTTCGAGCGCGCTCGCACGACCCATCGTACAGGTCTGGCGACGGATCGCTTCAGCTACGACGTCACGACAGATCTGCTTCCGGGATTCAGCCTGCGCAGCGATTACTCACTCTTTCAGGGTAACATTCAGAGCGACACCGCGCGCTTCAGCCCGTTTCGCGAATCTATCAACGCTTCATTCACGCTCAACGGGCATACGGGCGTGTTTGCCGCGCTAAACCGAATCTTCGGACGAGCGGTACCCAACGGAGCGGCGTCTCAGATGCAGGCCGTGTCGCCTGACTCGGACAACGCGCTGGACCGGCGGCTGTCGTCGCTCTCGGTCGCTGGGAGCTACGCGCGCGACCGTCAGTATCAGATCCCCGAGACGCAGGGGTGGACCAGCGCCATCACCTTTTCGTCCACGCGCCAGCGGCCGCCCGTGGGTGGACGCGTGATAGCGTTCGATCCGGCCGCTATCTGCAACCAGTTCAGCTCCAACCCCATCGTCTTCGATCAGTGCCGCCGGAACGCGCTACTCAATCCGCAGACGACGTCGCTTCCGTTCAACGATCCCATCGCGGGTGGCGTCTTCGTGCGCATTCCGCCGCAGGAGACAATTGGCGCGCAGAGCTCCTTCCACATCACGCCCAGCTGGGCGGCGAGCTGGGGGACAGCTTACGACGTGGTACATCGCCAGTTTGCAAGCCAGCAGGTGACGTTGCAACGAGAGCTGCACGACTGGCGCGCGATCTTCTCGTTCAGCCAGAGTCCCAACGGCAACTTTTACTTCACCTTCTTCATCGTGAACAAGGCGCAGCCGGATCTCAAGTTCAACTACGACAAGCCGACGTACCGGCAGCAGGATCTGCGCTGACCTGTGCTGTCAGCCCGCTTCAAGCCGTGGGACGTTCCGGTCTTTCTCGCCAAGTACGCTTATCTGACCGTCGTTCGGAAGCCGATCCTAGTTCACTTCGAAGTGACGCTGCGCTGCAACGCGCGATGCGACTTCTGTGACTACTGGAAGACTGATTCGTCCGAGCGCGCGCGCGAGCTGACCAGCTTCGCCGAGGCAGCGGCGTTCTTCAATCCGATGATGATCACGTGGACCGGTGGCGAGCCGACCCTCCGGCGCGATCTGGAAGATCTGGTCGCGGCGGTGGACGGTGCGGTTCGCGTGAAGTACATGACGTTGATCACGCACGGGGGAATGCTGACGCCGGAGCGCGCCCTGTCGCTCTGGCGTTCCGGGATAAACCAGTTCAACATATCGCTGGATTATCTGGACGAGCGGCACGACGTTGCGCGCGGAATCCCGGGGCTGGTCGCGCGCATCATGCGCAACGTGCCGGCGATGCGTGAGCGCGGGATTGACGGAATCCGCTTCAACACCGTGATCAAGCGCTCCAACCTGGACCAGTTGATGCCGATCGTGCGACGCGCCGCGGAGCTTGGCGTTGGCGTGAACTTCAGCAGCTACACGGACAACAAGAACGGTAATCCGGAAGGCATTATCGGGGCCGAGCAGTTGACGCAGCTGGATGAAACAATCGCCGAGCTGCTGGCGTTCAAGCGGCGCCGCCGCGGCATCATCACCAACTCGGATTATTACCTGGAGCAGATCCCGCGCTACGTCCGCGGCCACACGACCGAACCGTGTCGCTCCGGGATGCGCACCATTCACGTGGACCCTACCGGCCACGTGAAGCGGTGTCCCGATTTCCCCACCGATTTCCACTGGCGTGACTTCAAGAAATACACGCCCGTGGCGTGTAACGCGTGCTTCTATGCCTGCCGCGGCGAGGCGCAGGCGCCGCTGAGATTGTCGCGGATTCGAGATGTGATGGCGTCGCCCACCGCATAGGGTCTCGACTCGCCGCCCTCTCGCTCGACAAGGTAGAACAAGGACGCGACTGTCGCTCCTGGAGAATACGAAACGGGTAATTGCGGTCCTCCGGGCGCTTGACATCCAGTTCAGCCGCAAGGCCCGAATCGAGCCGCTTGGTGCCGTCCTGAGATACCACAGCCGCCTGGGACCGCGCTCGGTGGCCGGTCTGGCGCTGGAGCGTTAAGTTCAATAGCTATGTCAAAAGCTGCACAGCTAAAGAGAAAGGCGGCGGAGTTCGAGCAGAAGCGGCAGTACGAGCGCGCGCTCCCAGCGTATGTGCAGGCCATTGAGGCGGCCGCGGGAATTCCGGACGAACTGGATATTCCCTTGTACAACCGCGTCGGCGACCTGCACCTGCGCCTGGGCCAGTTGGACCAGGCGGTGTCCTATTACGAGACGGCCGTGGATCTGTACGCCGAAGGCGGTTTCTTTAACAACGCCATCGCGCTGTGCAACAAGGTTCTGCGCCATGCGCCGGGCCGCAACGTCATCTTTTACAAACTGGGCAAGATCAGCGCGCGGAAGGGGTTCACCTCCGACGCGAAGCAGAACTTCCTGGAGTACGCGTCGCGCATGGAGCGCGCGGGCGACATCACCGAGGCGTTTCGCGCACTCAAGGAATTCGCCGACCTGTGCCCCGGAGAGGATGACGTCCGGCTGATGCTGGCCGAGCAGCTCGCGCGCGCGGGATGGACGGATGAAGCGCTGGATCAGCTCCAGACAGTGTACCAGGCGATGCTGGCCGATGATCGCACGGCGGAGGCCGCCGCGACGCTGCAGCGCATTCGTACCCTGGACCCCACTTTCGAGCCGCGGACGGGGCGCTCGCAGCGCGAGGAGAAGCGCGAGGGACTTGTCTTCATTGACCTTGATTACGCGGCGCCAACACAGGCGCAGCAGGCGCAGCAGGCGCCGCAGGCGGAACAGGGCGCGGCGCCGGGGATCGAGGAAATGGAGATGGCTAGCGACGCTGCTGTTGAAGCGCGTCCTCTCTCCGCGGAAAGGTTCGCCGAAGTGGAGTTGCCACCACCGGCCGACGTTCGCGCTCAACGCACCCTGGACGAGTCGCCGCTGGCGGGGCTCACGCCACTTGAAGATCCACTCATCACGCTTGCCACCGAGGCGGAAGTGCACGGTGCCCAGATCAGCGGCATTGAGCGTACGTCGTTCGATGCGGCCTCGCCCACGGAAGCAGCCTTCTTACCCCCAATGGGCGTCGAGCACACGTCATTCGACGTTGTGTCCCCTGGCACGCTGCGCCCCGAGCTCGCGGACGAAAGTCTCCCGCCGGCCGGGGCGGGTGAAGCTGCCTGGCCAGCCGATGCGACGCTGGAGCCGTTCGCGCACCCCGATGATCTCACCCGCACCACGGACGAGCCGGATTCACTCGGTGACGCGGTAACTGGATATCTCGCGTCACTCTCGTTCGACGTCGGCCAGATCGAGGGCGGATTGCCTGATGATCTCGCGATCCTTCCTCCGGAAGCTGTGACCGAGGGGCAGAGTGGCGCGCTTGCGGGCGATGCGACTGATCGCGCCGACGACGAGTTTGTCGATCTCAACGAGTGGCTGCTCGAAAGCGAGCAACCGCGTAACCCGCGCATGACCGGCTCCGACGAGACGCAGGGCGGGGGCGCGGTGCAGACTGACTTCTCGCAGATGTTGGCGACTTTCAAGCGCGGCGTTGCGCAGAACGTGGACGATGCCGATCTGGACAGCCACTACGACCTCGGCGTTGCCTACATGGAAATGGGTTTGTTGGACGAGGCAATCTCGCAGTTCCAAAAGGTGATGCGCGGCGACGCAACCCCTGAGCGCCGCGTTCGTGCATACGAGTCGTTGGGCCAGAGCTTCATCGAAAAAGGTGATTACGACGTCGCCCTCGATTCGCTCCGCGGCGCGCTGGCCGAGTCAGGGCTCGGTGACGCGAAGCTCGTGGGCGTGCTGTACCTGCTGGGATACGCGTCGGAGCGACTGGACCGCTGGCCAGATGCAGCGGGATATTACCGGCGCGTTTTTGCGTCGGACATCCACTTCCGCGATATCGGTGAACGACTCAAGCGCGCCGAGCAACTGCGGTGACCGCGACTTCCACGACGCGAGCATCTGCGTCAATGGGAGTCACCGCGCCGGTCGGGCGCGGAGCGATAACTCTCGCGGATGTGCAGGTGCCGGTCCGCGGCAAGCTCGCCGACGTGCTGCACGCGATGGAAGAAGCCGTTACGCGCGACGTTCCGCTTCTGGCGCAAGCGGCGCGGCATCTGCTCGCGATGAAGGGAAAGATGTTTCGCCCCACGCTGGTGCTGCTTGCGAGCGAGACCGAAGGCACGCCGAGCGCGCGCGCGATCGTCACGGCGGCGGTCGTGGAGATGGTGCATCTTGCCACGCTGGTGCACGACGACGCTGTCGACCACTCGGAGCTGCGGCGCGGGATGCCGACGATCAACTCGTTATTTAACGACCAGATATCGGTCATCATGGGCGACTTCCTCTACTCCACCGCGCTCGCACAGTTGGTGGAACTGGACGACATGCGCCCCATACGCGCGCTGGTAGATGCATCGACCCAGATGAGCGTCGGCGAGCTGCGGCAGTTATCCACGGTTTCTCCGCTCGACTTTTCGGAAGAGGATTACGAGTTTCTGATTCGCGCGAAGACGGCATCGCTCATGTCCGCGGCCTGCCGCGTGGGTGCGCTTTGTGGGGCTGAGCGTCACGTCGATACGCTGGCGCGGTACGGCGACGCGCTCGGCATGGCGTTCCAGATCACCGATGATCTCATCGATTATACGGAAGCGACCGAGACTACGGGGAAGCCCAGCGGAATCGATCTGCGCGAGCACAAGGTCACGCTGCCGCTTATCGCCGCATTGCGGAGCATGTCGCCGGGCGCGCGAAAGCGGGTGCAGGCGTTGTTCGATTCCGCGGCGCCAGCCAAGCCCGAGGCGTTAGCGGAGGTGGCCGCAATCGTGCTCGACTCCGGTGGGCTGGACTACGCTCGGCGTCGCGGAGACGAGTACGCCGATCGTGCACGCGACGCACTGACCGGGCTTCCACAAACCGATGCCCGCGACGCACTCGGCGCCGCTATCTTGTACGTTATGGAGAGACACTCCTGATGCCACCACGCGGCGCGGCCCGAAGAGGCGCCCTATTCCACGCTGTTGTTCTGGCGGTGGGCTTCATCACCGGTGGGGTCCTGACCCAGGTGGCGCGGCGCTTCCTGCCACCCAGCGCGGTCAAGGAGTTCTTCACCACCGGCGTTACTCCGTCGCTTGGGCCGCTGACCGTGGATCTGGTCACGCTCAAGTTCGCGCTAGGCCCGATCGCGATTGATGTCTCACTTTTGAGTCTGGTCGGGGTATTGTTGGCGTATCTAATAGCGCGTTCGTTATTTTGATTAATCGCCCCGTTCAGCGCCCTCCTTTTTCCCACTCGGAGTTCTAGCCATGCCACATTTCAGTTTCATGGAGCTGTTCATCATCATGGTGGTGATCCTGCTCCTCTTCGGTGCCAAACGCATCCCTGAGATTGCCGGCTCGATGGGCAAGGGGATCAAGGAGTTCAAGAAGCACGTGACTGACGTGGAGCAGAACGTCACAGGTGCCAACGAATCGTATCCTCCCCCCCGTCTCACCGCCGAAGACCTGCAGCGTCCCGCGGCCTCGACCACCAACGTCGATGAGGCAGACCGCCCCGAACCGCGGCGCCTGATCTAGCTGCAAATTGATGATGCCGTAAGAAAAAGGGCGGCCAATTTGGCCGCCCTTTTGTCATCCCACGCGGTCGATCCTAGCTGTTCGCCGTCCGGAGCGAGGACTGAATGTCCTTTCTTCGATCGTTAATCTTGGCGGATTCGCGCAGACCGGCCAGGTACTGCTGCACGCGTCCCTGCTGCATCGACTGAGCAGCCTGCTGCCGGAGAGCTGGCTTCAGCGATTCGAATACCTTGCGATCCGCCTCATTCCGCTGGTCCACGCGGATGACATAGACCGCTCGATCCGTAACTATGGGTGCGCTCACCTGGCCGACGGGAAGAGCGAAGGCTGCACCGATCACTCGGTTGGAGCTGGGAAGTTGCGCCAGACCGGTGACGCGGGAGAATGAGCCCGTTGTCGCCACCGGCGTATTGAGCACACGCCCCGCCTGCTCCAGCGAGGAACCGGCCGCCGCGGTGGCAAGTTTACGGGCTGGATCGACGAGATTCTGGACCGCCTTCTTTCGCGCCAGCGTCATGCGGATGTCGTTCTTCACCGCGTCGATGGATGGTATCCCACCCGGCGTAACTGACTCCAGACGCGCCATGTAGTAGCCGGTCGCGTCGTCAAACAGGTCGCTGGTCTCGCCGGGTTTCGCGCCGCCGAAAGCCCACGCGGAAACGCTCGGAATTGGCTCGCCGTTGGCGACGAGCGGCTGGCCTTCGAGCACCTGGCCTCGCGTGGCCTTGAGGCCGAGCGTCCTTATCGCTGAGTCAAAGCGCGCGGGGCGATCGGCGCCCGCGGCCAGCTTGGAGAGCTGGTCCGCCTTGCGGTCTGTCAGGTCCGCGGCCGAATCACTCTGAACGATTGGGAGAAGAATGTGATGTAGCGCGAGTGTGTCGCCGGTGCGCGAATCGAGACGGATGATGTGATAGCCGAACGGCGATAGCACGGGCTGCGAAATCTCACCCGGCGCGAGCGCGTTAGCCGCCGTCTCGAACTGTGGGACGAATCGTCCAGCTACACCCTTGCCGAGGTCCCCGCCACTGATGGCGGACGCTGAATCGGACGACTCGCTCTTGGCGACGTCTTCGAACTTCTCGCCGTTGACGATTCGTTGGCGCAACGCCGTGGCGCGCGCCCGAACCGCGGCAGAATCCGCGGCCGTGATCATGCGCGGGATCTGTGTAACAGTGACCACCGCCTGGCCGGGGCGCTCCAACTCGTTCTTGTGAGCGTCATAGTATGCGCGCACTTCATCGTCGCTCACCCGGGTCGCGGTAATTGCCTGCGCACTTGGCTGCAGCATCGCGTAGCTGATCTGCGCGCTGTCTCGTTGATCGCGGTAGCTCCTCCACAAGAGTGCGTCCGAGGGATATACCGCGGCTGTGATCTGCTGATACAGCTTCTGGCGCGGGATCGCATCGCGGTAGTAGTTCTCCAGCTGAAAGAGGAGCCCACTCTGCTTGGCGCTCGCGCTCGTGAGGAAACGCTGGTACTTGGCCAGATCGAACTGTCCGTTGGTCTGCAGCTCGGGGTCCTGCAGCAACTCCGGAGGCGGGCTGAAACGCGCGGCATTGGCGATCTCGTCATCCGTGACCGTGATGCCGCGACGGCGAATCTCCTGTTGCAGCAGTGCCTGATCCACCAGCTGGTTATAAGCCTGGTTCTGGAACGCCTGCCGCTCGTCCAGAGAGACCGACTGGCCGCTGGACTGAGTTTGTTGCTGCTCGAGCTGCTGGGTCAGCGCCTGCCACTGGGTAACGAGAATGTCCTGGCCATTGACCGTTGCGACCGCGGAGGTCGTGGTAATTGGGGTACTCCCGAAGAGCCCGGACGATTCATAGAGCAGGAAACCGCCGACGAAAGCGACGGTCACAAAGATCCAGATGTATTTGGCGGTACTCCGCATCGATTGAAGCATAGCTCGGTAAGGTGTTTCCCAGAGTGGACAAAATCAAGGTAGAGGCAGTATCTTCACGCGTTCGCGCACGCATCCGCGGCCGTTGCGGCGCAACGGGCGTTTCCCCCTGAGAGGATCTTGATGGCCGAATCTGGCCGGCTGGACGAGCTCAAGCGAAAGTTCGACGACAACCCGCGACGCTACTTTGCGCCGTTGGCGAACGAATACCGGAAGGCCGGCGACCCCGATCGCGCGATCGAGCTTTGTCGCACGTACCTGCCGCAGCAGCCGTCGCACATGAGCGGCTACATCGTCTACGGCCAGGCGCTGTTCGATGCGAACCGGAGTGATGAGGCTGCGGGGGTTTTCAAGCAGGCATTGACGCTTGATCCAGAAAATGTGATTGCCTTCCGCTACCTGGGCGACATCGCGCGATCCAAACGCGACAGCGCCGGGGCAATGCGCTGGTACGGCAAGATTCTGGAGTTGGACCCGCGGAACGAGGAGATCTCAGCCCAGATCACGGCACTGGCGACTCCTTCGTCGCGACCGATCCCGCGAAATGAGCGTGTCGCCCCGCCGACCATTCGCCCGGAGCCGAAGTACGACGCCTCGGCGGTCGCGCTTTCGGAGTTGGTGTCCGAGCCCGATAAGCACCAGACGGAGAGGGCGCGTGGCGTCGTGGAGCCGGCGCACGGGGCTCAGGCGGAACCCGCGCCAGTCCCGGATGACCTGTCGAAGTATGCACCGGAGCCGGCACCGGAGCCTGCACCAGAATCGGAGCCGGAAGCTGCGTCTGAACCTGAGCCGTTCATCCTTCTCGAACAGTCGTTCGAGGTCATCTCATGGCCCCATGAGACGGACAACCAAGTTGAGGACAGTGCAGCGCCGTCTGGCGGGCCGGAGTTGGACCAGAGCAGTGATGTTGCCGACGGCTTCACCAGTAATTTCGCCGGTGACTTTGGTGGGGAAAACGCGCTTGGCCCGGAGCTGGAGCAGGAGCCGCGAAGCTTCGCGGACTTCCTTCCAGATGAGCCTTCGCCCTCCGCGCCGATCGACACGGACCTGTTGGGCTTCGAGGATGCGGAGGCAGCCGGGGACGGATGCCCTGAATCCGAGGATGTCGCGGATACGGAATCGCCGGATTCGGAGACGGACTCCCAGCACGGCGATTCTCCGTTTGTTACAGAGACGATGGCGGAGCTGTACGTACAGCAGGGGCTCGCGAACGATGCCCTGGTCATCTATCGGCAACTGGTTCTGCGTCGGTCTGATCCTCGCCTGCACGAGCGGATAGCTGAGTTGGAGGGTCGCTCCGCAGTTATTGAATCAGATGAGCCGGCCGGGGAGTCAGCGGCCGCAGGCGAGACGGTTCGGGAGTTCTTCGCGCGTCTCGGCGCGGCACGGGCGCAGGCACACGTGCATCTTGCAGCGGAGAATGAGGGCGGTCTGGCCGCGATCTTCGGCGCGTCGACCGTTGACGATGCGGATCTGAGCGCGGCACAGTCGTTGGCTGGAGCATTCGGGTCTGCACGACCGGGGTCGAGCGAGTCGGCGAACGGGCCGGCGAGCGAGTCGGGCGGCTGATCACAAGAGTGGACGCAACACGCGCCGTTCTGCGCATCGCCGTAATCAACGGTCCCAACCTGAACCTGCTCGGCGTTCGCGAGCCGGACATCTACGGTCACCAAACGCTGGGTGACATCGAGCGGCATCTCCGCGACGTAGCGCGTGAGCTGGATGTGGAACTCGCGTTCTGCCAGCACAACGGCGAGGGCGAACTGATCGACGCGGTACAGGCGCTGATGGGCAGCGCGGACGGTGCGCTGGTGAACGCGGGCGCGTATTCGCATTCGAGCATCGCGATCCGGGATGCATTCGCGGCGGTCCGGGTTCCATTTGTCGAGGTTCACCTGTCCAACGTTCATGCCCGCGGGCCTGAGCGCGCGCGCCTCGTTCTCGCCGCGAGTGCGGTCGGCGTGATCTGTGGACTGGGAGCGTACGGCTATGAGGCCGGGTTGCGCGGCCTGGCGGATCGGCTGCGGCCAACGTGACGGACCGGCGACCCGCGCGTGCTGCACGCATCATCGAGGCGCTCACAACGCACCATCTCGACGCGCTGCTGGTCACTGGGCGCGCGAACATCCGATATCTCACAGGGTTCTCCGGATCGAGCGCGCTACTGGTTGCGTCGGCGCGTGAGATGGTGCTCATCACCGACTTCAGATATCAGACGCAGGTGCAGGAAGAAGTCGGCGACTTCGCTCGCGTGGTAATTGAGGGGACCAGCCTGTGGGACGGTCTCTGGCGCGAGCTGCCGCAACTTCCTCGTCGCGGGGTGGTGGGATTCGATTCGAATAACGTCACGCACCGGGAGTTTCAGCGCTTTCTTGGTGAAGCGGAGGGTGGCCGATGGCAATGGCGTCCGCAGAGCGGGATTGTGGAGGCTCTGCGTGAGTCGAAGGACCCTGACGAGATCGCGCTCATCGTCGAGGCCGCGGGAATGGCGACGCGCGCTCTCACTGTGACGCTGCAGCAGATCCGTTCCGGGATGACGGAGCTGCAGGTTGCGGGCATTCTGGAGAAAGCGTTGCGGGACGAGGGGAGTGAGGCTCATCCATTCGAGGCGATCGTCGCCTCGGGCCCGAGGTCGGCGCTGCCGCACGCGCGAGCCGTGAGTCGGGTGCTGGAGCCCAACGAATTGCTGTTGATGGACTTCGGCGCCGAGTGCGAGGGATACTGTTCGGACATCACGCGCACCGTGGTGGTGGGGCGGGCGAGCGAGGGGCACCGGGAGATCTATGACATCGTCTGCATTGCCAACGAGCGCGCTTCCGCACAGGTTCGGGTCGGCATGACTGGACGGGAAGCCGACGCGCTCGCGCGGGACTACATTGCCGAGATGGGCTACGGGGGCGACTTCGGCCACTCGCTTGGGCATGGCATCGGGCTGGAGGTGCACGAGGCTCCGCGGCTGGCCAGGGCGGTCGAGGCGAAACTCCCGGCCGATACGGTCGTCACCATAGAGCCGGGTATTTATCGAGCGGCGTGGGGCGGCGTGCGGATCGAAGACGATGTATATCTTGGCGCGGATGGCCCGCGCGTACTCACCGATTTCACCCACGAACTGTTGGAGCTGTCCGCGTGATTGACCTGCGCTACGTAAAGAAGCTCGTCGAGATGTTGGACGAATCAACGGTGGACTCAATTGAGATCTCCTCCGACAAGGGGATGAAGATCCGATTGTCCAAGTCGCCGCAGCAGCGTGGGGGAATATCTGTAGGCGCTCCGATGGCCATGCAGGTTCCTATCGCTCAGCAGCTGCAACCCGCGGCGGCGCTGGTGAGTGCTGTCGCTACCGAGGCGACAGCGGCCACCGCGGCCGCGGCCCGCGCCGACGACGCGAAGGCCGCGTATCTGGAAGTGAAGTCGCCAATGGTGGGGACGTATTTTCACGCGCCGGAGCCCGGCGCAGCGCAGTACGTCGCGGTGGGCGACAGGATCGCGAAAGGACAGATCCTCTGCATCATCGAAGCAATGAAGATCATGAATGAGATCGAGTCAGAGTTCGACGGCGTTGTGCGCGAGATCTCGGTGGACAACTCGCAGCCCGTGGAGTATGGCCAGGTTCTCTTCCGTATTGACTCGAACGCGTAGGCGGGACAATGGGCAGTACCATCGATAACGTGCTTCCAACGGCGCAACCGTCCACGCAACCGGTGCAGCTTGCTCCGCAGCTTGCTCCGCAGCTTGCTCCGGCCGCCGCTGGCCACGCAGCTTTTGACTACAGGCGCATCCTGCAGCAGATGGTCCAGCGTAGTGCGTCGGACCTGCACATAAAAGTGGGCCGGCCGCCGACGCTGCGCGTGCACGGTACGCTGGTTCCGTTGGACATGCCGCTCGTTCGGGCTGAGGAAGTGCGCTCGATCGCGGAGCAGACAATGACGGCGAAGAACATGAAGGAATTCGCCGAAGCGAAGGAGTGCGATTACGCGGTGAGCGTTCCGGGTGTTGGGCGCTTTCGCGTGAATGCATACCAGCAGCGCGGCACTATTGCGTACGCATTCCGGGTTGTCCCATTTCAGGCGGCGACGATCGCGGAGTTGAATCTTCCGGTCATTTGCGAGCAGATTGCGCTGGCGCCGCGCGGGCTGGTGCTGGTGACCGGCATCACGGGTTCGGGCAAGTCGACGGCGCTCGCGGCGATGCTGCAGCACATCAATCTCAATCGCTTCGCAAACGTGATCACGATCGAGGATCCGATCGAGTTTCTGCACCGCGATGTCAACTCGCACATAAACCAGCGAGAGGTCGGGACCGACACGACGACTTTTGCGCAGGCCTTGAGACGCGTGCTGCGGCAGGACCCGGACGTCATCCAGGTGGGCGAGATCCGCGACCTGGAAACACTGGACACGGCGCTGCAGGCGGCGGACACCGGTCATCTGGTTTTCTCGACGCTACACACCACCGATGCGACTCAGACCATCAATCGCATTCTGTCGTTCTACCCACCGCACCAGGCGGCGGAAGTGCGCTTCATGTTATCCAGCGCGCTGCACGCGATTGTTTCGCTGCGGCTGGTGCCGCGCAAGGATGGGACTGGTCGGGTTCCCGCGGCTGAGATATTGATCAATACGCCGGCGGTTCGCGAACAGGTGCGCGATACGGCGAAGTCTCTTAACATTCCCGATCTCATTCGCGAAGGAATGGTGCAGTACGGGATGCAGAGCTTTGATCAGAGCTTGATGCATTGGTACACTAATGGTGTTATCACGTACGAGCACGCGATGGCGGCGGCGACGAGTCCGAGCGAGTTCGCGTTGCGTGTGCAGGGCGTAGCGGGCGCTAGCGACACCCATTGGGACGCGTTCACGCACGCCGGTGTTTGAAACCGTTGTAAGCGCCAACCGACAGATCGGCGAGTCATCCCCGCGGAATGTTTAGAAAAGTTCTGATCGCCAACAGGGGCGAGATCGCGTTGAGGGTGATTCGCGCATGCCGCGAGCTGGGGGTCCAGACCGTCGCGGTGTACTCGGAGGCCGACCGTGAGTCGCTGCACGTGCGCTTCGCGGACGATGACGTCTGCATCGGGCCCGCGCCCGCGCGCGACTCGTACCTCAACATTCCGCGTATCATCGCGGCGGCCGAGATAACGGGCGCGGACGCTATCCATCCCGGCTACGGCTTTCTCGCGGAGAACGCGGAGTTCGCGGAGACGTGCGCGGCGTCCGGGATCACCTTTATCGGGCCGACGCCGGAACAGATTCGCGTCATGGGTGACAAGGCATCGGCTCGGCGCGCCATGCAGGCCGTGGGCGTTCCGATCGTGCCGGGGTCGCCCGGCCCAGTGGAGGACGTGGACGAGGCACTCTCCTTTGCGACGGAGATCGGCTTCCCGGTGATCATCAAGGCCGCGGCCGGCGGTGGTGGCAAGGGAATGCGCGTGGCCGCCGACCCGGAGGATTTCGCGCGTGCGTTTCAACTCGCGCGGTCCGAGGCGCTCTCCGCCTTCGGTAATGGCGACGTGTACGTCGAGAAGTATCTGGCGCGTCCACGGCACATCGAGTTCCAGATTCTGGGCGACGCGTACGGCAACGTCATTCATCTGGGCGAACGCGACTGCTCGGTGCAGCGGCGGCATCAAAAGCTGATCGAAGAGGCACCGAGCCCGGCGCTGACACCGGAGTTGCGCCAGGCGATGGGCGACGCGGCGGTGCGGGGAGCGCAGGCCATCGGTTACGTGGGCGCGGGAACGATCGAGATGCTGTTGAACGAGGACGGCTCGTTCTACTTCATGGAGATGAACACGCGCATTCAGGTGGAGCATCCGGTAACGGAAATGCTCACCGGTATTGATCTGGTGAAGGAGCAGATCCGTGTGGCCGCCGGCGAGAAGCTGAGCATTTCGGCGATGCCGCCACTGCGTGGACATGTGATCGAGTGTCGCGTGAACGCCGAAGATCCCGCGCGCAACTTTCAGCCGTCGCCGGGTCGGATAGAGGTGTTCCATCCACCCGGAGGGCCCGGCGTGCGGCTGGACACGCACGTGTACACCGGCTACACGGTGCCGCCGCACTACGACTCGCTGCTGGCCAAGCTAATTGTTCAGGGACGCAACCGGGAGGAAGCTCTTCGCCGCATGCAGATCGCGCTCGAGAGTTTTATCGTGGAGGGCGTGACAACGACAATTCCTTTCCTTGCGCGCGTGATGCAGAACCCATCGTTCCAGGCGGGCGACGTCGATACCAAGTTCATTGAGCGCGAGGGTGCCGCGCTCCTTCTGGGGCTTCCCAGGACATAACCGTGCGGCTGGATGTATTTCTTACCGCTGGGGAGCTGGCTCCGGGCGAGCTCACCGGGCGCGTTGTTGCAGTCATCGACGTGCTTCGCGCCTCGACGACGATTGCGGCGGCCCTGGCAAACGGCGCACGCGCGGTGATCCCGTTCGAGGACCCCGACGAGATGCTCACGCGCGCCAAGCAGTTCGAGAGAGCGGCGGTGCTCCTGGCCGGAGAGCGAAAGATGCTGCCGATCCCCGGTTTTCAGTTCGGCAATTCGCCACTCGAGTTCACCGCAGATGCGGTGTCCGGTAAGACGGTGCTTCTCTCCACCACCAACGGAACGCGTGCGTTGCTCGCAACGCAGGGTGCGGCCGAGGTCGTTGTCGCGTCGTATGGCAACTGCGCTGTCGTTACGGCACTGTTGCGCGCGGCGCTCCGCGGCGGCGCCGATGTCGCGATAGTGTGTGCGGGCCAGGACGGTCACTACGCCCTCGAAGACGGGGCATGTGCCGGGCGTTACGTGCGCGCGGCGATGAGGCGAATGGCGGACCTGCGTCTCAACGATGCGGCCCAGTCATGTGCGCTGCTCGCGCGCAGCTACGGCGACAACATCAGCGCGGTATTTCTCGCGTCCACTCATGGCCGCGCTCTGATCGACGCTGGTTTCAAGAATGATGTTGACGTCTGCGCGCAGATAGATGCATTTCCCGTTGTTCCCGTGTACGCGGATCGGCAGATAACCAAGCTCGGTCCCGAGCGGGAGCGTTGACGTGATAAGTACGACAATGAACGCAACACTCAAGCGAGAAGTTCAGGCGATCGCGCTGTTGCTCACGGCTGTCTTTATCGCAGCGGCAATAGTGCTGCACGCAGTAGGAGCGGTCCGAGGGGCTGCCGTTCCCGTTGGAGGATTGGGTTCTGTTGGCAACCTCGTGGTCTGGACGCTGAGCAAGTTGTTCGGATGGATTGGCGCGTCGCTGCTCCCGATCGCACTGGCTGTCCACTCGCTTCGACTGTTTGGACATTTTGCTGGTGGGCGCGACAGATCATGGCTGCTGTTTCTCCTGGGTCTTGTCATCGTCGTTCCGTTCGGCTTCGGGATTGCAACCGGAGGAACGCCCGACGAGCTGAGTCCGCTCGCCGGAATCGTGGGCGGCTTCCCTGCATTCTACGCAGTGAAGTTTGGTGGGATTCTTGGCGCATGGCTCGTGTTCGTGCTCGCGTTGAGTGTTCTGACAGCGGTAACGCTGTCATGGAATCCGATCCGGATGTTGGTCGGCCGAAGCGAGCGCGGCGCGGCCACGCCACAGGCGGCCGCACAGGCGGCGTTACAGCAGGACGAGGGCGTGTATTCGCCGCCCCGCTCCAAGCACAAGAAGCTGTTAGCACTGGAGCTGGAGCCTGCACCTGAAGAGATGCCAACGATGGACGGCGCCATGGGCGAGGGTATCTCGGCGCCGTTCGAAGTGCGCAAGGACAACACGCGCCGGCGTCGCGGAAAGGAGCGCGTCGCGAGCGACACGGATACGCGGGTCGCGGCGGAAATCGAGTCCACGGAGCGCGCCGGAGAACGTTTTGATGACGCTGACCTGCCTCCCTCGGATCTGCTGACCGCGCCGCAGCCGAAGAATCCTGATATCGGCAAGCGTGAGTTGGATGCTGCCGGGCAGCGGCTCATGGAAGCGCTGCGCACTTTCAAGGTCGAAGGTTCGCTCGTCGGTCGCACAACAGGGCCAGCGGTGACACAGTTCGAGATCGCGCCGGCCGCGGGCGTAAAGGTGCGCCAGATCGCCAACCTGTCCAACGACCTCGCGCTGGCGATGCGGGCACAGAGCATCCGCGTGGTCGCGCCGATTCCGGGGAAGGGCGCCGTCGGCGTCGAGGTGCCCAACCCAAATCCCGAAATGGTGATGTTCCGCGAGCTGCTGGACTCGCCGGACTTCCGTAACGCGCGCGCCGCGCTGCCCATCGCGCTAGGCAAGGATCTGGAAGGACGTCCCGTCATCGCCGACCTGGCCAAGATGCCGCACCTGTTGATCGCGGGTGCAACGGGATCCGGAAAATCCGTCTGCGTCAACACGCTGATCACAAGTTTGCTGTACCGGCACACGCCCAAGACCTTGCGCTTCCTGATGGTCGATCCCAAGATGGTCGAGCTGTCGGTGTACAACATGATCCCACATTTGCGTCACAAGGTTGTCACTGACAATCGTGATGCCGCGGCGGTTTTGAAGTGGGCAGTCCACGAGATGCAGGACAGGTACGAGCTGCTCGCGGCGAACAACGCGCGCAACCTGCAGGACTTCAACCGGAAGGTCACCGAGGGCGCGCCACTCAAGCGTCCCAAGACTCCCAACGTCGCGTTCGAGGACCTGGAGTACAAGGACGACGTGCTGCCGTACATCGTGGTCATCATTGATGAGCTTGCCGATCTGATGATGACGGTGCAGGGCGAAGTGGAGACACCGCTCGCGATGCTGGCGCAGAAGGCGCGCGCGATCGGCATTCATCTCATCCTTGCGACGCAGCGGCCGAGTGTGAACGTCATCACCGGTCTGATAAAGGCCAACTTTCCGAGCCGCATCGCGTTCCGCGTGGCGAGCCAGGTGGACAGTCGCACAATCATCGACGGGATGGGGGCGGAGTCGTTGCTCGGGAACGGCGACATGCTGTTCATTCCACCGGGCAAGTCGGAACCGTCGCGGCTGCAGGGAGCGTACATCTCGAGCGAGGACACGGAAGCGCTGATGAACTGGTTCGAGCAGAGCCGCGAAGCGCGTCGCTCCGCACTAGGCCTGAGCGACCTTGCCTCTGAGAGCGACATCCTGGAGGCAGTTCGTAAGCGCGAGGCAGAAGAGGCCAGCACCGGTGACGGTGACTCGGAATCGGATGGCGAGCGCGACAAACTATTCCGCGAGGCGGCGGAGATCGTGGTGCAGAACCAGAGCGGGTCTACGTCTCTATTGCAGCGCCGGCTCAAGATCGGGTACGGGCGAGCGGCCCGGATCATGGACCAGCTGCAGCTTGCCGGCGTGCTGGGACCGTCAGACGGGCCACGCGGTCGCGATGTGCTGGTCGGGCTGGAAGATCTGGACCGGATCGCGCCGCGTCAGTGAGCGTGGGGTCTAAGTCGAAGTAATCGAGGGGGCGACCGCCGGACGCCCCTACACATTTCGCCAGAACCGTTTATCCTTCTAGGTTAGCTCTTACAAGGTCCAGATCTATGAAACCAGACATTCATCCATTGTACGCGACCGCGCAGGTTCGTTGCGCGTGCGGGAATACGTTCGAGACGCGCTCGACGGCGCCGAACATTAGCACGGACATCTGTGCCGTTTGCCACCCGTTCTATACGGGCAAGGCCAAGATGGTAGATACGGCCGGCCGCATCGAGCGGTTCCGCCAGAAGTACGGCACTAAGAAGGAGGAGGCGACCGCATAGTTTGCGGCCGTCATCAGCTTCGAAGGCCCACGATGTCGTGGGCCTTCGTCATTTGGTACAGTATCGCGGCGCAGAATGCGGGAAATGCGCGAATTGCCTTGATTTAGGGGCCCGCCCGCGCGTATGATTGCACACAAGCCATGAGCCTTCGAGACCGCCTCGCCTCTACAGTCGCACGTGCCGCCGAGGTGGAGAGTCTACTGGCCGAGCCGTCTACCGCGCGCGACTCCA
>JBBSHV010000015.1:0-25045 GCA_038232435.1 Gemmatimonadales bacterium
CTCCCGACGCGCGTTCGGGGATGGCGGCACAGATCCCCCTGGAGCGGCTTGGCACGCCGGACGACGTCGCCGGTGTGGTGGCCTTTCTCGCATCCGACCTGGCGGCCTACATCACGGGCCAGGTGATCGTAGTGGATGGCGGCATGACGTAACGAAGTTCGACGCCGGCGACGACCCGGCGACGGCCGGTCGCCCGTACGTCGCGCCGCTACCTGGTGTTGTCCCGGCCGGGTATATTGTACCGTTCCCCACAAACTGCATGAGGACCCGCATGGCCGACAATACGGAGAAGGTTAAGGATATCATCGCGAACGAGCTTGGCGTCGAGCGAGAGAAGCTCACCGACAACGCTTCTTTCATTGATGATCTGGGCGCTGACAGCCTCGATATCGTCGAGCTCGTCATGGAGTTCGAGAAAGAATTCAACATCGAGATTCCCGACGAGGACGCCGAGAAGCTGCGTACCGTTGGTGACGCGCTGTCGTATCTGAACACGAAGGTCGCTGCGTAATGAGTCGCCGGGTCGTCGTTACCGGCATGGGCGCCGTTACGCCCGTCGGCAACTCCGTAGCGGCGACCTGGGACGCGCTCATCGCCGGACGGTCCGGCGTCGCACCGATCACAAAGTTCGACGCGGCCAAATTTCCGGTACGCATCGCCGCCGAGGTCAAGGACTTCAATCCTGGCGACTTCATGGATCGCAAGGAAGTGAAGCGGTCCGATGTGTACACGCAGTACTCTGTCGCCGCGGCCAAGATGGCGATGGCCGATGCAGGGCTGTCGGACACATCGTCACTCGACCCGGATCGCATTGGCGTCATTGTCGGCTCCGGCATCGGCGGCCTCAAGAGCTTTGAGG
Source organism: Gemmatimonadales bacterium (assembly GCA_038232435.1). Taxonomy (GTDB): domain Bacteria; phylum Gemmatimonadota; class Gemmatimonadetes; order Gemmatimonadales; family Gemmatimonadaceae; genus Fen-1247. The sequence goes on from JBBSHV010000015.1 coordinate 860, forward strand.
AGCAGCATGACGTGTATCGCGAGATGGGGCCGGGCAAGATCAGTCCCTTCTTCATCCCCATGTTCATTGCGGACATCGCGGCCGGCATCGTGTCGATGCACTTCAACGCGAAAGGCCCTAACTACGCAACAGTCTCCGCTTGCGCTACATCGGCGCACGCGATCGGCGACGCGTTCCGCACAATTCAGTACGGAGACGCTGACGTCATGATCTCCGGCGGTGCCGAAGCAACGGTGACGCCGATGGCGATCGGCGGCTTCGCTAACATGAAGGCGCTGTCCGAACGTAACGACTCGCCGGCCACGGCGTCGCGTCCGTTCGACGCGACACGCGATGGATTCGTGATGGGCGAGGGAGCCGGGATCGTCATTCTCGAAGAGTTGGAGCACGCGCTCGCGCGTGGCGCCAAGATCTACGGTGAGATCGTGGGTTACGGTGCGACCGGCGATGCGTACCACCTCACGTCGCCTGCTCCGAATGGTGAAGGTGCCCAACGCGCGATGAAGCGCGCGATGAAGGATGCCGGTCTCACGCCAGACGACGTTCAGTACATCAATGCGCACGGAACGTCGACGCCGGCCAACGATCTGAACGAGACTCGCGCCATCAAGGCTGTGTTCGGCGATCGCGCGATGGACTTGAACGTCAGCTCGACCAAGTCGGCCACCGGCCACATGCTCGGTGCCGCGGGTGCTGTTGAATTCATTGTCAGCACGCTGGTCGTGAAGGATGGGATCATCCCACCGACGATCAACTACGAGCACCCGGACCCGGAGCTGGACCTCAACTACACGCCAAACGTTGCCGTCAAGCGCGATGTGACAGCGGCGATCAGCAACAGCTTCGGCTTCGGCGGCCACAACGCAACTCTGGCCGTTCGGCGGTTCGAGGGGTAATTAGCGGATGACGGCGCCTCTCGCGATCGACCTATCGCTTGTCACTGACCCGGCGCTGCGTGCCGTTGGCGCACGGATAGCTGACGGGATCAGGCTCGACTCCCGAGACGGCGTCACGTTGTTTACGACTCCGGACATCATCGGCCTTGGCTCACTGGCCGACCAGGCGAATCGCGCGAAGAACGGAGACCGCGTCACCTTCGCGTCGAACCAGCACATCAATCCGACCAACGTCTGCTACCTGCGCACGTCGTGCGTCTTCTGCTCTTTCGCCCGGCTGCCCAAGGAAGAGGGCGCGTACCACTACTCGCTGGATCAGGTCTTCGAAGAGTCGGACTCGACCGGTGGCCTGACGCGCGAGTTTCACATCGTGGGCGGGTTGGATATGAAGGCTGGCCTGCAGTACTACGCTGACATGTTCCGCGGGCTCAAGGCGCGCCATCCCAACATTCACATCAAGGCGCTCACCGCCGTCGAGATCGCGCACATCGCCCGCATCGACAAGATGTCCATCGAAGACGTGTTGATCACGTTGCGCGAGGCCGGCCTGGATACGCTTCCAGGTGGTGGCGCAGAAGTGTTTGGTCGCGGAGTGCGCGCCACGATTGCGCACAAGAAGCTCGCCGCCGAAGACTGGATTACCGTCCACCGCACGGCGCACAGACTGGGCATGCGCTCTAACTGCACCATGCTGTACGGTCATGTGGAGTCGATCGACGATCGTGTCGAGCATCTGTCCATGCTGCGTGACCTGCAGGACGAGACGGGCGGATTCCTCGCGTACATTCCGCTCGCGTATCACCCGGACAACAACGAGCTTGGCACTGAGCTCGGCCGCGAGGGGACGGCTACCACGGGATTTGACGATCTGCGTAACCTGGCGGTAGGCCGGCTGTTTCTGGACAACTTTGACCACATCAAGAGTCACTGGATCATGGTGACGCAGATGTTGTCGCAGGCGGCACTCGCTTTCGGTGTGAACGACCTCGAAGGCACGGTGGTGAAGGAAAAGATTTACCACGAAGCAGGGGCGCACACCGCGCAGGGAATGTCGCTGGACGAGCTCATTAGCCTGATCCGCGGCGCTGGGCGCGTTCCGGTAGAGCGTGACTCGCTGTACAACGTCGTCCGCACGTTCGGCGATGAGCCGCGCCCGGCTCGCGCGGCCTGACCGGTGAAAGTCGGCCGCATCGCGTACATTAATTGTTATCCGGTGTACGGGGCGATCGATCGTGACGTGGTGCCGCTGGACGCCACGCTCGTGAGCGGCACTCCGAGCGTACTGAACAGGATGATCGCGGAGGGCGACCTGGACATCAGCGTTGTGTCCGCCGTTGAATACGCGCGCGACGCGCGCAAGTATTTGTTGCTCCCGGATCTCGCGATCTCTTGCGATGGCCCGGTCCGTAGCGTCATGCTCTTTTCGCATAAGCCGGCGCACCAGCTGGGCGGGCTCGATGTGTTGGTTTCTCGCAGCTCCATGACGAGCGTCGCGCTATTGGAGTTGCTGTTCGAGCACGTGTGGAAAGCGTCGCCGCGTTTCGTAGCGGGCGACGCTGAGATAACCGACATCGAGCGCTTTGATGCGCAAGCCGCGCGACTCGTCATTGGAGACGCGGCGTTGGTCCTGGCGCACACTGGCGCTTACCCATACGTGTACGATCTCGGCGCTGTGTGGAAGGATTGGACAGACCTTCCGTTCGTGTTCGCCGTATGGGTCGCACGGCGCAGCGTCAATGTTGCGGACGCGCTCCGCGTGCACGCTCGGCTAATTCAGTCGCGCGATTGGGGCGTCACCCATCTCGACATCTTGGCGCAACAGGCAAACGGCGCGACCGGAGTCCCGCTGGACACGTGCGAGGAGTATCTCTCCGGGCTGGATTACGGATTGTCGTACCCACACCTGGCCGGATTGACTGAGTTCTTTCGCCGGCTGGTGAAGCGCGGCCGAGTTCCCAACGGCACGTTGTCGTTCCTTACCGCGGCCTGAAGGGGAGGGGAAGCCGGACGATGCGCGATATCATAGAATTCTACAGGAACGCGACGCTGCTCGAGCTTGGCGCAGAGGCTGATCGCGTCAGGCAGGCTCTGCACCCGGAGAACGTTGTCACGTACATCGTCGACCGGAACATCAATTACACCAACGTATGTGTGGCTGACTGCGGCTTCTGTGCCTTCTACCGCCGTCCCAAGCACAACGAGGGCTACACGCTTTCGTTCGAACAGATCGGCGCAAAAATAGACGAAGCGAAAGAGCTGGGTGGTGTGCAGATCCTGATCCAGGGCGGCCACAACCCGTACATTCCGTTCGAGTGGTATTTGGAGCTGCTGCGCTACATCAAGCGCAACCACCCAATTCACATCCACGGTTTTAGCCCGAGCGAGGTGGACTTCTTCTCCACGCTCTTCCGTATGGACGCGCGCGACGTTGTGCGCGAGTTGCAGGCGGCGGGTCTCGACTCGATTCCCGGCGGCGGCGGTGAGATTCTGGTGCAGCGAGTGCGTGACCAGGTAGCCAAGAAAAAAGCTGGCGCCGATCGCTGGCTCGAGATCATGGAGATCGCGCACCAGGAAGGGATGAAGACCTCCGTGACGATGATGTACGGAATCGGCGAGACGCTGGAAGAACGTATCGAACATCTGGAGCGTGTGCGCGAGGTCCAGGCGCGCACCGGCGGCTTTACGGCGTTCATCTGCTGGCCCTTGCAGCCGGAGAACACGCCGCGCATGTCGCATCAGCCCAAGACCGACGCGGTGGAGTATCTCCGCACTGTCGCGATCTCGCGCATCGTGCTCGACAACGTTCCCAATCTGCAGTCGAGCTGGGTCACCATGGGCATGAAGATTGGGCAGCTTGCGCTTCGCTTCGGCTGCAACGACTTCGGTTCCCTCATGATCGAGGAGAACGTGGTTTCCGCCGCGAACACAACCCATCGGACCACCACCGCGGAGATCGAGCGCCTCATCAGCGACGCCGGATTCACTCCCGCGCGCAGGCGCCAGGACTACTCGATTCTGACGCTCGCCGCGTGAGCAACATTGTCAGCACTATTGTCAGCGCTGCCACGAATAAAGCTTGAGCGAGGCGTGACTACGCGCGTCGGTATCGGGTATGACTCGCACCGGTTCGTGCCCGGCGGACCGCTGATCCTGGGCGGCATTCGCATCCCTGCCGACGTTTCCTTGCGCGGGCACTCCGACGCTGATGCGGTCGCGCACGCCGTCACGGACGCAATCCTCGGTGCCGCCGCGGCCGGTGACATTGGCGCGCTATTTCCTGATACGGACGCCGCGAACAAAGACCGCGATTCAATTCACATGCTCGGCTCCGCTGTGCAGGCGGTACGCGCGCTCGGGCACTCGGTTAACAACGTTGACGTTACAGTGATCGCAGAGTTCCCGCGCATCGGACCGCACGCTGCGGCGATGCGCGCCAGGCTGGCTCAGGCGCTCGGCATCTCGCCCGAAGCGGTGAGCGTCAAGGGCAAGACGAACGAGGGGATGGGGTGGATCGGACGCGGCGAAGGCGTTGCCTGCATCGCTGTCGCTACCCTTACGCGTGAGCGCTGAAGCGCCCATCAAAGGCGACAGAGTCGAATCGAGCCGTGACGCGATGGCGCGTGCGTTCTGGCTCGAGCCGTTCCGCGACTTTTTGACCCTCGAGGGCGGCGCCTCTCCGCGCACCGTCGAGGCTTATACTCGCGACCTGACCCGTTTCGTGGACTACTCGCTGATCAAGGGCGCTACCGCTCCGGAGCAGGTCGGCGCACCAACTCTGCGCGCGTACGTGTACCACCTCAAGGACCTCGGCCTCGCGCCCGCGTCCATACGGCGCAACGTGTCCGCGTTGCGCACGTACTACCGTTTTCTGATCAACGAGGGGCACGTGGTGCGTGACCCCAGCGACCGATTGGAGACCCCGAAACGGTGGCGCGACCTCCCCGAGGTGCTTAGCGTCGAAGAGGTCGGCAGGATTCTTGAAGCGCCGTCGCTGGACGAGCCGCTCGCGTTTCGGGATCGCGCGATGCTCGAACTCGCATACGGCGCGGGACTGCGCGTCAGCGAATGGATAACACTCGGCACGCGTGATCTCATGCTCAGTGACTCGCTTGTAAGGGTGTTCGGCAAGGGGGCAAAGGAGCGCCTCGTGCCGATCGGGCGCAAGGCGGTCGGTGCAATCGCGATATACCTGCGCGAGCTGCGGCCCAAGCTCGAACGCGGTGCGGGGCAGGGTGTTCTTTTCCTCAACGCGCGGGGCGAGCCGATGACCCGGATGGGCGCGTGGAAGATTCTGCGGAAGCACGTGGAGAGTGCCGGAATCACGAAGAGAGTAAGTCCTCACACGCTGCGGCATTCCTTTGCCACGCACTTGCTGGAAGGGGGCGCGGACCTGCGCGCGGTCCAGGAAATGCTAGGTCATGCCGACATCTCTACAACCCAGATATACACCCACGTCGATCGCGAGTATCTGCGATCTGTCCACAAGCAGTTCCATCCGCGCGAGCGACTGAGCGGGGGCGCCAAGGCGTGATCCTCGTCATCGACAATTACGATTCCTTCACGTACAATCTTGTTCAGTACCTGGGCGAACTTGGCGCCGATCCTCTCGTCAAGCGTAACGACGAGATCCCGGTGTCCGCGATAGCCGAGCTTCGGCCCGATGCGATAGTGCTTTCGCCGGGGCCAAAAACGCCGGCAGAGGCAGGGATTACGCTGGACGTGATTCGGGATTTTGGTGCCTCCGTCCCCATCCTGGGCGTGTGTCTCGGCCACCAGGCGATCGGCGCGGCGTATGGTGGACGCGTGGTCCGGGCTTCGCGGCTGATGCATGGCAAGACATCGCGAATACGCCACCGTGGCGCGGACCTGTTCAGCGACATTCCTGACCCGGTGGAGGTGATGCGCTATCATTCGCTCACTGTAGAGCGCGACACGTTGCCGGAAGAATTAGAGGTAATCGCGTGGAGTGACGAGGATGCGTCAGAGGTTCACGCGCTTCGCCACAGGAGGCACAGAGTTTGGGGCGTACAATTTCACCCGGAGTCGGTTTTGACCCAGAATGGGAAGCAGCTGCTCCAGAACTTTCTCGAGCTCGCACGCTGATGCGCTCCGTACTGGTGCGCTCCATGGCAAGCTTTGCCTCAAAGCGAGCGCGTGTCGGTGCGCTGAGTGTCGCCGTGGCATTAGCAGCCCTCTGCTCTCCGTCGGCCGCGGCGGCACAGGTTTCTGTCGATTTCCCGCTCGGTCTCGGACTTCAGATCCCGACGTACGACCGCGTGAATGGCCTTTCGCTGCCGTTCGGTCCCACGATCCACGTCGGCGAGGACCGGCTGATCGTGGATCCCGCGATCACGTATCGCTCCCACCTCGGTAAGATCGATCCGTCGCTGGCGGTACTGGCGCGGCTCGGAGCCGATTCCGCATTCGGGGTCCGTGTGTCTGCTGCTCGTGGCACGTTCAGCAACGACAACTGGATTCGCTCCGACCTGGTGAACACGCTGTTGTCGTTCGGCCTTGGACGGGACGGGCGCAACTACTTTCGCGCGGATCGAGCCGAGGCGCGTTTCATCGCGCGGCTCCCCGTCCCGGCCGATGTCGCCCAGCTATTCATTGGTGCCCGGTCAGAGAGAGATTGGTCCACCGGCTGGCGCATTGACGAGCACCGCGGCCCATTCAGCATCTTGGATCGGCACAATCAGGTCGACGGCATTGACCGACCCAACCCACGCATCGATCGTGGCCACATAAACTCGCTTATCGGTGGCGGCAGACTGCAGTACAGAACCGAGCGCAACACGCTTCGGCTGGACGCGCTGCTCGAGGCCGCGGCAAATGACACCGTCAAGGGCCGCTTCGAACAGCTGACCCTGGACGGCCATGTCGGGGTTCCAACGTTTGCGGGGCATCGCTTCGAGCTGGATGGCCACCTCGTGACCACCGGCGGCGGAACTGTACCTCGGCAGCGGTACGCGTACCTGGGCGGTTCCGGAACTCTCGCAACGCTGGACCTGCTCCAGCTAGGCGGCGATCACCTGTTCTTCATCGACACTCGCTACGTCATCCCCATTCGCGGAGTCGATCTTCCACTCGTCGGCGCGCCCTTTATTGCGCCACGTTTCGCGGCCGGTGCGGCCGCCATCGGCGGCTACGGGCAGGTGACGCAGAACGTCGGCATTCGCCTCGGCGCGGGACTAATCCAAGTTGACGTTGTGGTCAATCCGCGTACGCACGAGCGGAGTCAAGGGATCGCCATCTCTTTCGCGCGGTAGGAAACGTCCACTGGCGGTGAGCTCCGGGTCATCCCGAAGGACACTATCCCGCGCTCCGCCGTTCTGGAGAATGGCTGGGCAGTCTTCGACGCCGGGGCGCCCCACAGTACGGGTGTGCACGAGCTGATCCAGAACCTGTACGAAGGGCGCACCGGCAATGCTGCCCCAGAAGATTTGCCTCTTGAGATCACACCAGCGGCCACCGGGAAAGTCGCTCTGCGATACCTCACCAGGCAACGCTGCTGCCATCCGGGTGACGGTTTGCGCCTGCCCCCGTTTCGCGGTAGATTGATGGCGTGAAAGTTGCGTCCGCGCCCTCAATTTTCGGGCCATCGTGAAGACGGTCATAGTCATCCCGGCGCGCCTTGGCGCGGTGCGGCTCCCGCGCAAACCGCTGCGCCCGTTGGGTGGACTGCCGCTCATTCTTCAGGTCTGGCGCAGGGTGCAGGGGATGAACGTCGCTGACCGGGTGGTCGTGGCGACGGACCACGATGAGGTTGCGTCGGTTGCGCGCGGTGCGGGCGCCGAAGTCGTGATGACGTCGCCCGATTGCGCGTCGGGAACGGCGCGAGTTGCCGAGGTAGCGGATGCGCCCGGCTTCGAGGACTTTGACGCGTTTGTCAACGTTCAGGGTGACGAGCCTTTCATCTCGGAGGCCTCCGTTCGCGCGGCGGCGAACGTCGTGCGCACCGGGTCGTTCACGCTCGGCACCGTTGCCGCACCGGCGACGGCTGACATTTTCGATATCCCTTCGGTCGTGAAAGTCGTCACTGGAACGGACGGTCGCGCGCTATACTTTTCGCGCGCTCCGATTCCGTATCTTAGGGACGCGGCGGACGCCGGAGCCCGTGTGCCGCTCACCCTGCAGCACATTGGTGTGTACTCATACACGCGAGACGCGCTGGCGAGGTGGGTCGCACTTCCGCCACATCCGCTGGAAGAGATCGAGCGGCTGGAGCAGCTCCGCCCACTGGCCAATGGAATGGATATCGGCGTCGCTGTGGTCAGTGAGCGCGCCGAGTGCGGTATAGATACCGAAGAAGACCTACACCACGCCAACTCGCGCTGGAGCGCGTTCGTGGCCGAGGAACATTGATGGCAGTGAATACCGAGTCACCGCAGCAGACACGCTACGTCTTCGTCACCGGCGGCGTAGTGTCGTCGTTGGGGAAGGGGATAGCCGCCGCATCCATCGGGCGACTGCTCGTTGAGCGCGGAATGCGCGTGACGATCATGAAGTTCGATCCGTACCTCAATGTGGACCCGGGGACGATGTCGCCGTTTCAGCACGGTGAAGTGTTTGTCACTGACGACGGTGCTGAAACGGATCTTGACCTGGGACACTACGAGCGCTTCATCGACCGCTCGCTGTCGCAGGCCAATAATGTTACGACCGGGCGTATCTACCTGAACGTGATCACCAAGGAGCGGCGCGGCGAGTATCTTGGCTCGACCGTCCAGGTTATCCCGCACATCACTGACGAGATAAAGTCGGCGATGAAGCGGCTTGCTCCGGACAATGACGTTGTGATCGTGGAGATCGGCGGAACCGTCGGCGACATCGAGTCGCTCCCGTTTTTGGAAGCGATAAGGCAGTTCCGGCAGGAGATAGGACGCGAGCACGGCATCTTCATTCACCTGACGCTGGTTCCGTACATCGCAGCGGCCGGTGAGGTGAAGACCAAGCCGACGCAGCATTCGGTGCGCGATCTGATGGAGATCGGAATCCAGCCCGATATTCTCATCTGCCGCGCCGAACGACCGCTATCGGAAGATGTCAAGCGCAAGATTGCGCTGTTCTGCAACGTCGAGTTTGGCGCCGTTGTGGAGAGCCGAGACGTGCCGACGATCTATCAGATACCATTGATCTTTCACGAGCAGGGACTGGACGAGCGCGTGATGCACCGCCTGGGTCTGCTGGGTCGCAAGGCGCCGGACCTGTCGGCGTGGCGCGGCATCGTCAAGCGCATCAACGCGCCTCCGCGGAAGGTAAAGATCGCCGTTGTTGGCAAGTACACCGAGTTAATCGACAGTTACAAGAGCGTGCAGGAGGCGTTGATTCACGGCGGCATCGCGAACAACGTTGGTGTGGACATGTCGTGGATTTCGAGCGACACGTTCACGTCGCGCGAGAAGACGCGCGAGATCCTGTCGGAGTTCGATGGCCTGATTGTGCCTGGCGGATTCGGCGTGCGTGGAGTGGAAGGAATGGTTGAGGCCATTCGGTACGCGCGCGAAGCCGGCCTTCCATTCTTTGGAATCTGTCTTGGGATGCAGATCGCGATTGTGGAGTTCGCGCGCAACGTCATGGGTCTGGACGACAGCAACTCGAGCGAGTTTTCTCCGGACTGTGGCAACGCTGTGATCTCCCTGATGGAGTCTCAGCAGCACGTTACCGACATGGGCGGAACCATGCGTCTCGGTCAGTATCCGTGCAGGCTGGGCGAGGGGACACGGGCCGCGCAGATGTATGGGGCGTCGCAGGTGAGCGAGCGGCACAGGCATCGGTACGAGGTCTCCAACGCTTACCGTGATGGCTTTATCGAGCACGGTCTCACGCTCAGCGGGCTGTCGCCCGACGGTTCGCTGGTCGAGATCATAGAGCTGCAGACACACCCGTGGTACGTGGGCTGTCAGTTTCATCCGGAGCTCAAGTCGCGTCCGACTCGTCCGCATCCGTTATTCGCCGGCTTCATTGCGGCTGCCGCGGAGCATGAGCGCGCCGCTCACAATGAGAGCGAGTCGGAGACTCCCGTCGAGGCCTCTACCGTATCGTGAGCACACTCTTGCCGCGCGACCGATTCTTTCTCATCGCCGGACCCTGCGTGCTGCAGGACGACACGTTGAATCTGGAGATTGCGGAGATGCTGCTACGGTTTGAGGAGCGCGTTCCCGGCGGGGTGATCTACAAGGCGAGCTTTGACAAGGCCAACCGGTCCAACGCCGGCGCAGTGCGCGGACCCGGTCTCGACGAAGGGCTCGCGGCACTCGGGCGCGTGAGGGGCGCGACGGGTCTGCCGGTGCTCACCGACGTTCACGACGCCGCCCAGTGCGACATCGTCGCTCGTCAGGTAGACGTGCTTCAAATTCCCGCGTTTCTTTGTCGCCAGACCGATCTTCTCGAGGCCGCCGGTGCCACTGGACGCCCGGTGAACGTGAAAAAGGGACAGTGGATGCAGCCGGAAGGCATGCGCGGCGCGGTGGAAAAAGTGAGAAGTGCGGCCGGTGGAACGAGCGACGTAGCGGTGACCGAGCGCGGTACGTTCTTTGGTTACGGCGATCTCGTGGTGGACATGCGCTCCTTTGCCAGAATGCACGCGGCGTGCGATGCACCTGTGATCTTTGACGCAACTCACAGCGTACAGCAGCCGGGGAAGGGCGTCGGTGGATCGAGCGGCGGCGCGCGGGAGTTCATTCCGGCTCTGGCGCTCGCGGCAATCGCCGCTGGCGCGGATGGCGTGTTCATCGAAACGCATCCCTCGCCCGAGAATGCGCCGAGCGACGGGCCGAACATGCTGCCGCTATCGGAACTCGGTGACCTGGTTGACCGGATGGTGGATCTGTGGGCGCACGTACGACGCTGAACAGCCACGTGCTCAATGCCGACGTGCTCAATGCCGACGTGCGCAGTAGCGACGTGCGCAGTAGCGACGTGCTCGCGCTGGCACGTCACGTTCTCGCACTCGAATCAGAGGCGTTGCGCGAGACTGGTGCCCGCCTCGGCGACGAGTTCGTGCGCGCGGTGGAACTGATTGCGCACTCCAGCGGGCGGGTCATCGTGTGTGGAGTGGGCAAGTCCGGTCTGATCGGGCGCAAGATCGCGGCTACACTCACGTCCACCGGAACGCCGGCGGTTTTCCTGCACCCGGCCGACAGCGTGCATGGTGACCTCGGTATCGTAGGCGCGTCAGATGTCGCGATTCTGATCTCCAAGAGCGGCGAGTCGGACGAGCTGCTCGGCTTGTTGGACCATCTCAAGCGGCTCGGCGTTTCCACCGTCGCGATCACGTCGAACACGGAGTCGACCCTGGCGGCGCACGCTGATGTTGTCCTGGATGCATGGGTGAGGGAGGAGGCGTGCCCGCATGGGTTGGCGCCGACTACGAGCACGACGGTAGCGCTCGCGCTGGGCGATGCGCTGGCAGTCTCGCTGCTGGAAGAAAAGGGGTTCGGTGCGGCCGATTTCGCCCGCATACATCCTGGCGGCGCACTGGGCCGCAAGATGCTCACGCGCGTTCGCGACGTCATGCTGACCAGTGATCTACCAACGCTACCGACCAGCGCGACGATGCGGGATGCCATCGTGCAGTTGGCCGAACGTCGCGGGCTGGCGCTGGTCGTCGATGAGCATAGCCATGTGCTGGGAGTGATTACCGCCGGTGATCTGACGCGTCTAATGGATCGTGAGCTGGATCCGATGCGGGTTGGCGTGGAGGGTGTGATGAACCGCAATCCCAAGCTTGCATTTCCAGACGAGCTAGGCAGCGCGGTTGTGCATCGCATGGAGGAGCACGGAATCATGGCCGTCCCCGTAATTGGACCGGACGACGCGCTCTGCGGCGTCCTTCATCTACACGATCTGCTGCGAGCGGGAGCGGCGTGAAAAAGATGAATGGAATGGCTCTGTATGGCGTGTTTGCCATCACTCTGGCCGGAGCATCAGCGTGCCGGAGCGGAAAGAAGACTCCGCCAGTTTCGGCACGCTCGGCACTGGCAGATTCGGCCGATCAGGTAATGTACGGCGCGCGCTTCAATCTCACCGATCACGGCATCCTCCGCGCGGAGTTGAACGCGGACACGGCATTTTTCTTTGATGACAACACACGTGTGGAACTGTCACCGGTGAACACCACGTTCTTCACAGCGACCGGAGTGAAGAGCGCCGTGCTCACGTCGCGTCGCGGCACCTACCGCACGCAGAGTGGTGAGATGGTGGCCCGCGGCGACGCCGTGGTCAACTCGGAGGACGGACGCAGGTTGCGATCAGAGGAGCTGAAGTACGACCAGAACCGGAACCAAGTATCGAGCGACAGCGCGTTCGTGCTGACGGAGCCCGACCGGCGTCTGGAGGGTGTGGGCTTTCGATCTGATCCGAGTCTGCAACACGTGCAGGTTCTGAACGCACAGTCCGGTGTAACAGGAACAGTCACCATTCCAAACCAATGATTATACGGCGCTGGCTCGTCACGTTCGCCGCGACCGTGCTTAGCGGTTCGGCAGGGGCACAGACCGTCGCTCCGCAACCTGCCGGTCCGCAGCCCGGAGGCAGATGCATCGTCCAGTTCGAGGGTTCCTCGGGTGAGCGCACTACGCGCATCAACTCGAACAAGCTCCCGTCTGGCAAGTTTGATGTGTATATCGGCGGCGGCTTCCTCGGCCGCTGCCAGGGGCAGGACGTAACGCTGCGTTCGGACAGCGCGGAGTACTACGGCGATCAGAATCTGCTGTACCTGATCGACAACGTTCACTACATCGAGCCGCGCGCGACTGTCGATGCACAGCGCATGACATACTGGACGGCCGAGGCGCACCTACGGGCTGAGGGGAACGTGTACGCGGTCCTTCCGAGCGGCACGACGATGCGTGGACCAGTCGCCGACTACTACCGTGCAGCGCCGCTTATCAGGAGCGAGGCAATGCTGGTCGCCACGGGGCAGCCGCGGTTGAGTCTGGTGCAGCGCGACTCGGTCACGGGGCGACCCAGCGACACTGTGCGTGTGGTGGCGCAACGGATCACGACAATCGCGGACAGCCTGGTGTACGCAGGCGGCGATGTTCATATCACGCGTCCGGATCTGCTCGCTACCGGTGATTCGGCTTTCGTGGATCAAGGGGCAGGCCGAGCCCGACTGATGCTCAAGCCCAGCGTGGAAGCGCGACAGAGCCGGCCATTCACGCTGACCGGCGGTATCATCGACGTGTTCTCGCAAAACAAGTTGGTGAACCGGGTGGTGGCCTCGCCCAACGGGCACGCCACCAGCCAGGACCTGCAGCTATTGGCCGACTCCGTGGATCTGCGCGTGCGCAACAACGCTCTGGAGCGCGCGATGGCGTGGGGCAAGACGCGTGCGCACGCGCTATCTCCGGACCGCGATATCGTCGCCGATTCCATCGATGCGATTCTACCCGGCCAGCATGTTCGCGAGATCCACGCCATCGGCGGCGCGTACGTTACCAGCGTTCCCGATACGGCCGTTGTGCACACCGCTGAGCGCGACTGGATTCAAGGTGACACGCTCGTTGCGACCTTTGACTCGGTAGCTCGCGCGGACACTGCGCACACTCCTCCGATCAAGTCCATCGTGGCTCGGTACGGCGCGCGCGCCATGTATCACGTCAAGGGAAATGACCGCGCCAGGAGCAGACCTGGTGTCAACTATGTCGTGGGCCGCATAATCGACATCGCGTTCCAGGACAGGGCCGTTCAAACGGTCACCGTGACGGACCGAGCGAGTGGGTTGTTCCTCGAGCCCGTTGACAGTGCGTCGGCCGCGCGGTCAGGCTCACCAATTGGCTCACCAACTGGCACTCCACGGAGGCGATCGGCGCCGCGCATACCCGCTCCGCGGAGCGGCGGAGTGCGATGACGTCGCCTATCTATTCCGACGTCATTGCGTCGCTTCTCGCGCACGCCGCGGGTGACGAGCGCTCCGCTGTTCTGGCGCTCGAGGCGCTGGTCCGTTGTGCGGACACTTCCGGCTCCTCCACGCTCAACTCGATCGCGATCGCATATCGGGACGAGTACCTACGTACGCTGCGTGACGACGGTCGGGACGCTCCGCGCGAGGCTGGCCGCCTGAGTCTGGACGAGGTGCGCGCGTTCCTCACGACGTGGGTAATCCCGCGTCTGGCTGAAGATGGCGTTGTCATCGTGCCGCCGGGCGAGATCGGCGACTACACGCAGGTACGCCTTTCGGATCGCTTGTGGAGCGACATCGCTCCGCTGCGTGCGCAGGTGGCGGACATGCTGCGCCAGACTGGCGAATTTCCTCGCATGGCGACCGGCCCGATTGGTCCGCAGAATCGCGCGGCCGGGCACAGCACTCTGGAAGCCGACGGGCTGGTGAAGGTTTATCGCCGCCGGACGGTGGTCAACGACGTCGCGCTTAAGTTGAAGCAAGGCGAGATCGTCGGTCTGCTCGGACCCAACGGGGCGGGGAAGACCACCACCTTCTACATGATTGTCGGCCTGATCCAACCGCTCAGCGGCGCGATCAAGCTCGACGGTGCCGACATCACTGAAATGCCGATGTACCAGCGCGCTCGGCTTGGCATCGGGTATCTGTCGCAGGAGCCGTCCATCTTCCGCAAATTGAGCGTGGAGGACAATATCCTCGCGATCCTGCAAACGCTTCCAATTTCCGAAGACGAGCGTCAGGAGCGGCTGGAGCGCCTGCTGGATGAGCTGAGCATCAAGCGCCTGCGCAAGAGCAAGGCGTACGCTCTCTCAGGTGGCGAGCGGCGCCGGCTCGAGATCACGCGTGCGCTGGTTACAGATCCAAAATTCATGATGTTGGACGAGCCCTTCGCTGGAGTGGACCCGATCGCCGTTCACGACATTCAGACCATCGTCTCAGGGCTGCGTCAGCGCAACATCGGCGTGCTCATCAGCGACCACAATGTGGAGCAGACACTCGACATCGTGGATCGCGCGTATATCATGTTTGACGGTCAGGTCAAAGTTTCAGGCACGGTCCGTGAGCTCGTCTTCGACGACACGGTTGCGAAGATTTACCTTGGCCCCACGTTGACCGCGCGACTGCGCGAACGGTTTGCGGACAGCGGCACCGGAGCGTATGCATGAGATCAAGCCTCAGTCAGTCTACCCAGCTCCGGCAGGATCTGAAGATCAATCCGCGGCTGTACCAGGCAATGGACCTGTTGTACATGCCGCTTCTGGACCTGCAACAGCATCTCAAGCAAGAGCTTCTTAACAACCCATTCCTCGACCTCGTTGACGACGATGAGGAAGACGACGACACGGAAGAAACTGAAGTCACCAACGAGGAAGAGAAGCCAGAAAGCGACGTCATAGATTGGGAAGAAATCCTGCTGGACGGCTTCGATACGGGCGGCCACAGGGAAGAGCGTGAGGAACGCGAACACTTTGAGCCGGTTACCGTGGACACACGTGATCTCGGTGATCACCTGCGCGATCAGGTAGCGCTGCTCGAGCTGAGCCCGCGCCAGCGCATTCTCGCCGACGAGTTCATGGGGAACATCAACGATGACGGGTATCTCGCGACTTCGCCCGCGGAAGTGATGCGCGGGTTGAACGAGATCGTCACCGAAGCCGCCGATGCAGCCGGTCTGGAAGCGGACGAGGCGCTGTACACGGAGGCTGAGGTCGAGGAGATGCTCAACATTATCCAGTCTCTGGATCCGCCGGGTGTCGCAGCGCGGGATCTCAAGGAGTGCCTGCTGCTGCAGCTTCGCGAGGCTGGTCTGCAACAGTCGGTTCCGTATCGTCTGGTCCGCGACTGCTTTGATGAGCTGATCAACCATCGCTGGAGCGAGATATCTAAACGCTTCGGGATAAGCGCGGGAGACGTGCAGACCGCGGCTGACGAGATCGCAAAGCTGGACCCCAAGCCGGGCCTGCGGTACAGCTCCGGCGACGACAACTATATCATTCCCGATCTCGTCGTCGATAAAATTGACGGCAAGTACCACATCTTCCTGAACGACGCGAACCTGCCGCGCCTCAAGCTCAGTCGCGCGTACCAGGAGATCGCCCGCGACAAGAAGAAGTTCGAGGGCGAAAACAAGGAGTTTATTTCCAGTAAGCTCAATTCGGCCAACTGGATGATTCAGGCAATCGAGCAGCGTCGCCAGACGATGCTCAAGGTCATGAACTACATCGTCGAGAGGCAGAGCGAGTTCTTCGAGCGCGGCGTGCAGTACCTCAAGCCACTCACGTTGCGCGAGGTGGCCGAGGTGATCAGCATGCACGAGTCGACGGTGAGTCGCGTTACCAACGAGAAGTACGTGCAGACTCCGCGCGGCGTGTTGCCGCTCAAGTTCTTCTTCTCGTCTGGTCTGGCAACATCTGACGGAGAGGATGTCTCCGCGCGCGGGATCAAGGCGCAGCTACAAAAGTTGGTGGAGGACGAGGACCCACGCCACCCGCTTACGGATCAAGCGATCGTCAACATCCTGCGAGAGAGCGGTGTTCAGATAGCGCGCCGCACAGTCGCGAAATATCGCGATCAGCTCGGCGTCCTCCCAGCTCGCATGCGCAAGCGCGTATGACCGTTGCGGCGGTGCGCGACCAGCATCTCGAGAATCGCGACAATCATGCGCCGCGCGTTAGCGTGCTGGTCCCGGCCAAGGACGAAGCGGAAAATCTGCCAGAATTCATGCGCCAGGCCGCCGAGGCGTTCGCCACTGACCCGAGCGCTTACGAAGTTGTAGTCATAGACGACGGGTCGACCGATGAGACCTGGGCGGTGCTGCAGCAGCTCGAGCAGCGGTATCCATTTCTGCGTGCCGAGCGGCACCGAACGCGGCGCGGAATCGCCCACGCGCTGAGAACCGGGTATCTCGCGTCGCGTGGTCGCGTACTCGTGTTCTATCCCGCGGACCTGCAGTACAAACCGGAGGACATCCCTCGGCTCGTTGCTCCGATTCTGAACGGGACGTCGGACATTGTCGCGGGATACAAGCAGGGCAAGTACGAGAAGGCGTTCGTTTCGCGCATCTATAACTTCCTGAGTCGTTCGCTGTTCGATGTCCCGGTGCGTGATCTGAATTCGGTGAAAGCGTACCGGCGTGAGATAATGGACGGTCTCCCGCTGCGTCCCGATTGGCACCGCTACATGGTCGTGATCGCGGCCACGCAGGGTTTCACAGTTGGCGAGGTGCCCGTTCCGCTATACCCGCGGCACGCGGGAAAATCAAAGTTCGGGATCGGACGTATTCCGGTTGGTGTGTTGGACATGCTATCGGTCTGGTTCGATCTGAGATTTGGCACCAAACCGCTACTGCTGTTCGGCGTCGCGGGCGCAGCGCTGTTCGCAATCGGAGTAATTACAGGAATAGCGGCGATTGCATGGCGCGTGATCAACGGCACCGGGTTCCGGCCGCTCCTCAACCTGGTGGAAACGTGCGTCATCGTCGGTACGTTGCTCTTCGTTGGCGGCTTGCTGGGTGAGTTGATCGCGGGCGAGCGCGCTGAGATGCGAGAGCTGCGCCGACAGTTCGATGAGTTGCGCGCGCAACTGGAGCGTCCCACAGCCACCGGGTCTGCAGAGCGGGATCAGCGTTAACCGCGCTATTCTCGCATGTCGCGCAAGTCGCGCGGGTCCCGCTTCAGCCGAATTCCGTAGCGTCCGATAAAGAGCGCCAACTCCTCCGTGAGCGGCGTTCCTTTGCTGCTCCGGGTGTTACCGCCGAGGTCGAGCCAGTCGATGCCCGCCGCGCGATATCGGGCAAGGAT
This sequence comes from Gemmatimonadales bacterium, assembly GCA_038232435.1. Taxonomy (GTDB): domain Bacteria; phylum Gemmatimonadota; class Gemmatimonadetes; order Gemmatimonadales; family Gemmatimonadaceae; genus Fen-1247. The sequence goes on from JBBSHV010000015.1 coordinate 18,463, forward strand.
TTCTGCCGACAGCGCGTGTTCGGACAGCACCGTGTCACCGCGACGGAGAGTTGTATCGGTCGCAGCCTTGGCAAGCGGCTCACGGAGCCAGAGTAGCCGCCATGTGCTACCATCGCGCGAGTAAATGCGAAACTGCGCCGCCTCGCCAATTGTTATTCCCGAGTCAGTCACGAAGCGGTCGAACTCTGCTATTATGTTCGCGGCGATCACAGCACGCTGTGCCTCGGTCGGCCGGCGCGGAAAGTCGGGTGCGGATCTGATCACCCGCGCCGGCGATCCCACCGCCAGACTGGATGGCGGGATCGAACCGGAGACGAGCGAGTTCGCGCCGATCACGCTGCCGTCGCCGATGTTTGATCCCGGCATGACAAAAACTCGCCACGGTAGCCAGACACTATTGCCCAGCGTCACGGGTTCATACGTGACGGGGTACCCGTCCAGTGCGTTAAGCCACGCGCCGTGGGTGAAGATGAGACAGTGGCCACCGATCCCTGTGTCGTCGCCAATGATGACCGGCTTGGTGGGATTGATGTTCGCCATCTGCAGGATGATTGTCCTGCTTCCCAGTTGGAACCGCGACTCCGGAAGCTGCGGCCCACCCACGAACACCTGCTCGCGGATCTTTGCGTCTTCGCCGATATCGATAACGTTGCACGCGACGTAGCTCATTGTTCCTATGGACGAGTGCCGCCCAATCCGGATTGTGCGTCCCATCACAATAGCGAGCAATCCTATCTCGACGAAGTCACCGATTTCGACACTATCGCCGACGATGATCCCGCCGAAGCCAAAGCGTACACCGTCCCCAATTCGGTAGCCGAGGAACGTCCGGTACGCCCACTTTTTCAGAGGGCTTGGCAACCAGCCGAATAACAGTAGATGGCGGAATGGAATTCGCGCGCTTTTGACGAGCCGTTCGGCCATAAATACGTTGGTAAAATTACAGCAGGAGATGTTGCTCGCAGGGGCATAACATAACCGTTGCGCGGTGTGCGCACACCGTTGCGTGGCAAGCCTCCCGGACAAATGTTAACTTGTGGGGCAAGTATGGACCCTTCTCAGCCAGCGTGCCATACGGCACCCAGACGCCCTACGATAAACCGTCTAGCCACGCGCATAACCCTGTGGCTACTTGCGGGTGTTGCCGCAGCGTGTGGAGGCGGTGGTGGGATTGAGCCGGACACTCCTCCTGTTGTTCTCCCGCTGACACGTGTGGTAGCGACATTTCCCGTCGCGGCACGTCCCTTTGGAGTTGACGTGTCGTCCAAGGGAATTACCTACATTACGCAGCTCGACGCTGCGGCCGTCACGACTGCTGACGCGTCCCCTCCCAAGCTGACCGGAGTACTGGGGGTTGGTTCAACGCCCACGGCTGTCGCCTTCAACGGGACGGGAACGGTCGCTTACGTTGCTAACCAAGCCAGCGGCACGATCAGCGTAGTGAACGTCGCCACCGGTGCCCAGGCTGCCGTGATTCCGGTCAGCGGCAATCCTTTGAATGTCGCGGTCTCTCTCGACGGCTCGGCGGTGTACGCCTCCACCAACGATGGCCGTGTCTCGCGCATCGACCCCGCGACACGGACCGTTACAGCCTCGGTTCTTGTCGGGACTGGGTCGAGCAGTATTGCGTTTCATCCAACTTCGGGGCTGCTGTACGTGTCGTCGTACGTGCGTGGAAGCATCAGTGAAGTCGACGCAGGCGCGATGCGCGTGCTGCGCACCTTCAATTTGGGTGGCGCTCTTCAGGGATTGGCCTTCGCCAAAGATGGCTCCGAGCTGTACGTGGCCGATGAAGCGGGGCGCCTGCTCGCGGTGCGTGTAGCCGACGGAACAATTGCACGTTTCGTCTCGGTCGGCGGTAGCCCATTCGGTCTGGTGCTCACGGCGGATGGGTCACAACTGGTACTCTCGCGCACTACCGCCGGCGATGTCGTTGTCGTTGATCGAGCGACGTTTGCTCCTGTTCGCATTCTCCCGCTAGGCGGCGCACCCCGGCGGCTGGCACTCACACGCGATGGTCGCACCCTCGCCGTCGCAAACGAGAGCGGCTCGGTAAGCTTCATTCAGTGACGCACGCAATGCGCCGCGGCGGGCGCCGGTGATCCGCATATCGGCAGCCACCGCGGCCGCGCTCGGACCGGCAGAACAGTTTGCGCTTGATATCCTCGTCGATCTTTCCCGCCTCGCCCGAGTGGACGACCTCGCGGCCGACGTGGTTGAGCTTAGCGTAGTCGACCGCGAAGTCGACGGAGACTTGCGCGCCAGCGTGGCAGCGGGCTGGCTCATCCGATCACGTGAAGGCGCGGTGGAGCTATCGCGCGGGACCCTTCGTCAAGTCGTCGAAGTGATCGGCGCTGTCGCGGAGCAATGTTCCACGGCGGAGGATCGCTTCGCCCGCGTCCCGCCGTCTGTAAATGCGCTCGTTGCGGCAGGACTCGACCGCCAGCCAATTGTTTCGCAGGCAGCCGTTCTCTTGCGCGATGCTGTTGTGCGAGCGGCAGGCTCCCGCACCGTACGACTGGTCCAGCCGTGGCCCGATGGGAAGCGCTGGGCGGCCGCGCTCACGCACGATCTGGACGTCGTGTCTCTGTGGCCTGCTTTCACCGCTCTCCGCGTCGCGGAGCTTGTGCGAAAGCGCGACGGGAGGCGGATAGCCGCGGTGCTCTCGGCCGCCGTCCGTGCTGTTGTGCGCGATCCCGTGCTGGATGCCGTCACGACGGTGCTCGCCGTGGAGCAAAAGTACGGCGTGCTGTCCACCTGGTTCGTCCTGTGCGGAACCCCGACCGCCGGCTCGTTCCTCGCGGGCGATCTTACATATCGCCCTGAAAGCGCTCGAGCGAGAGCCATCGTTGCAACGGTGGCACAGAGCCACAACGCGATCGGGCTACACGGCAGCTTCGCGACGTCCAATGGAAGTGATGTCTTTCGCGGCCAACGTGCCCGGCTCGAGCTGCTAACCGACCGGCCGGCGCTCGGTGTCCGGCAGCATTTTCTCCGAATGCGACCCGGCCTGACGCAAGCAGCCATGTGTGCTGCTGGCTTCACGTATGATTCCACATTTGGATTCGCTGACCGCAACGGTTTCCGACTGGGCGTGGCGGACGCAATCCCCGCCTGGAGCGAGTCGCGTCAATGCGCGCTCCCGTTGCAGCTCATTCCATTCTGCTGGATGGATCGCGCTCTTAGCAAGTACATGGGCGTTGAAGATCCCGCGGAGTGGATCGCCGATGCAGCCAGCATGGCCGACGCAGCCAGGGCAGTCGATGGACTGTGGGTCGGCATCTGGCATCCCAATCTCGCACCGGCGCTGGGCTTCCCGGGCGCTACCGACGCATTCTTGCAACTCGTGCTGCAGTTGGCAGCGCTGGACCCGTACCTTGGGACGCTCGACACGATCGCTGCCTGGCGCGCTGCTAGGCGTGCCGTTCGCGTGCGGCGCGTGGAGCGGGACGGACGAGTCGTTGCGGAGTGCGACGTTCCATCGGGGCTGCCGATGCACCTGGAATACGCCGATGGGCGCGTGGCCGAACCCGTGACAATCATACCTGGCGCGACACCGCTACGAAGCGTTCACGCGAGCACGTGAACGTCATCTTTCTAGCGCACTCCTTCCCGCGGTTTGAGAATGATCCGGTCGGCTCGTTCGTGCTACGCCTCGCGACCGCTCTCCGATCGGCGGACATCTCGGTGCGGGTCGTCGCCCCGGGCGGTCCTGGGCTTGCCCCGCGTGACGAGTTCGAAGGGATCGTTGTGGAGCGGTTTCGTTATGCTCCACGCTCGCTGGAGACGCTCGCGTACACCGGCACCATGCGCGACCAGGTAGCCGGATCGTGGGGCGGGCGCGCGGCGCTCGCGGGTTTTTTCGGAGCCGGATTCGCTGCTGCCGCACGCGTGTCTCGCGATATTCGCGCCGACCTGGTGCATGCTCACTGGTGTTTTCCTGGCGGCCTGATTGGTACATGGCTTCGCCGCATCCAACCTGTCCCGCTAGTCACGACGCTCCATGGCACTGATCTGCGATTTGCCCGTGCTTCTCCCGTGGCCAGGCGCATGTTCAGACATGTGCTGCGGCGCTCCGACGCTGTCACAGCCGTTTCCGGCTGGCTCGCCGAAGAGACGCGCGCACTGGTGCCAGACGCGCAGCCCGTCGTCGCTCCGATGCCAGTGCTCCCCGGCGCCTTTTCGCCCGGCCAGGAGCGCGACCGAAACCGGTTGCTGTTCGTCGGCAAGCTGAACGCGCAGAAGGGCGTCGGACATCTGCTTCACGCGTTGGCGTTGATGCGCGCACGTCCGCTGGTGGACATCGTTGTCGGCATCGGCAGCTCGGAGCAAGAGACGCGAGAGCTTGCGGCATCCCTCGGCGTGGCCGACCAACTACGATGGCACCCGCTGCTACCGCAGCAGCAACTCGCAACGTTATACAGGACAGCCACGGCGCTCGTCTCCCCCTCGGTCGACGAAGGGCTCGGCCTCGTCGCGGTGGAAGCGCAACTCTCCGAGCTGCCAGTCGTCGCATTTAGATCCGGCGGACTCACCGACGTTGTGGTGCACGAGCGATCCGGCCTTCTTGTTCGGTCGGGCGATGCAGCCGCGCTGGCGACCGCGCTTGACACGCTCCTGGACCGGCCGGACGGCGGCGCGGAATGGGGAAGAGAAGGGCGGCGTCTCGCGCTCGAGAAGTTCGCGCCGGAAGCTGCAGCGGCGCGGTACGCGGAGATTTACAACGGCGCTCTCCGCGCACGCATGCGGGCTACCCCCGCGGCGCGCTCTGGTTCGGCTTAGATGCAGCGAACCTGGCTTCGTGTAGCGCAGTGGGTATTCGCCGGCCTGGTGATCTCCTTCGTCGCGCTGGCACTCGTTCGCCGATGGGATCTCGTCAGCGCCGGAATGGCGATGTTGCACATCGATTGGGTGAAGCTCGTCATCGCTTCGCTATTTGTGATAGCGGGTTATGCCGTACTGATCGAAACGTGGCGGCGGGTGCTCGCTGCATGGGATACATCTCTCGACTGGAGTACGGCCGCGGAGATCTGGTTCGCCTCCAACCTCGGTAAGTACGTGCCCGGGAACGTCTGGGCACTCGCGGCGGCTGGAGTGATGGCGCGCCAGCGTGGCGCGTCCGCTATTGCCGCCGCCGGCTCCTCCGTACTCGTCTCCGTCCTGAATCTTTTATCAGGCTTGGCACTGGTACTTCTGTTCGCGTCGCGGCTGGTGCAGCACGCGGCCGTCTTCGCCGCCGTAGCCGGTGCGCTAGTGCTCGGCGCAATGAGCGCGCCCATCCTGCTGCCAGGCGTCTTCGCGGTTGTGGCGCGGCTCCTGAAGCGTGATATCGTCATGCCGCGCATTCCGGCGAGCACAATCTGGTGGGCCCTGGTGGGCACCGCAGTGGCCTGGTGCGCATACGGCGTCGCTTTCCGGCTCTTCGCGGCCGCGGTCCTGGGCGACAGCGCCGTCCATGGCGGCTACGTACTCTACATTGCGGCGTACACGGCCGCGTATATTCTGGGATTCGTCGCCCTGTTCGCACCCGCCGGTCTCGGCGTGCGCGAGGCAGGGATCATAGAAGTGCTGCCACTCCTCGGCCTCACAAGTCACAGCGACGCGTTCGTCGTGGCCGTGACGAGCAGGCTCTGGCTTACCGCGTTAGAAGTAATCCCGGGCGTCGTAGCGCTGGCGGCCGGGTATTTTAGATCCCGAACCCGTTCCACATGACCGCCGATTCTCCCGCAGCGCGCGCTAACACGACCCCCGCATCCGAGGCCGACCAGCCGCGGCTAGCGGCCGCGTGGGCGGCTGTAACGTACGCGGTCGCTACCATCGCGCTGGGCTGGCCGGCGCTGGCAGGCAAATTTCTCGTGGGTCCGCACAGCGATCAGTACATCGCGGGATACGCATTCAGAGAATTCGCCGCGGACGTGCTCAGGAAAACAGGGTCGTTCCCGCTGTGGAATCCATATCAGTTCTCCGGCATGCCGTTCGTCGGCGCGACTCACGGTGACATCTTTTATCCCACGTTTCTACTGCGTCTGGTGCTGCCCACGGATGTAGCGATGACGTGGGGATTCATCGTGCATGTGTTCCTGGCCGGGTTCCTCGCGTATGTCTTTATGCGCAGAGCGGGGTTCGGCTTCGCCGGCGCTCTGATCGGCGGCCTGGCATACATGATGAGCGGTCACATTGCCACGTACGTGTCGCCCGGCCACGACGGAAAGCTCTTTGTCAGCGCGCTGTTCCCGCTGCTGCTGTGGACGATTCTGGCGTGGGTGCGCGACGGCCGTCTCTGGGCCGTCGGCGCGATGGTGCTCGTCGTTGGCCTCGATATCCTTACGCCGCATCCGCAGCTGTTGCAATACTCGCTGCTCGCCGCGGGCGCCTACGCCGTCACGCTCGCCGTTGGCCTGGTGCGCGACGGCAGGGGAGACAGGAAGCTCGCGCTGACGCGGATCGGAGTGGCGCTGGGCGCTGTGATTCTCGGGCTTCTGATAGGCTCCGTTCAGTTTCTCCCTGTCCGCGACTACGTGGCATGGTCGCCGCGCGCGGGCGGCATCGGCGGATACGAGCGCGCGACGTCGTACTCCAAGAA
>JBBSHV010000016.1:0-24680 GCA_038232435.1 Gemmatimonadales bacterium
CCCGACCGCGCCACGAATCCCTGCATCCGGTGTTGTGTATGCGACCAACAGAGCGAGCTCACCGCCCGCTGATCGCCCCATCATCACCACTCGCGCGGGATCGATCCCGAGTCGTGCCGCGTTGGCGCGCAGATACGCGACTGCCTCGCGCACATCGTCGCGAGCGGCGGGAAATGGGTGCGTGGGGGCGAAGCGATAATCCGGCGATGCGACCACGTAGCCGCGGGCTGCCAGGTAATTATTCAGCGGCGCAAGATCACGACGGGTTCCGCCGCTCCATGATCCACCGTGAATCATGAGGACCAGTGGCACCGGCGCGCTACCACGGATCGGCCTGCGGTAGATGTCCAGATACATGTCGCCGTCCGGACGCGTCGCGTACTTCTCCGTGGACATGACCACACCCGGGGACTTTGCGGGGCGTACGAGTCGCGTGAACGATAGGGGCGTGGACCGCCGCCGCGCGTCCGGGAGAGCGTGTGGCGTGGTATCTCCGAACGTTGCGACGCGTGCTGGAAGGGCACGCGCTACGGTAACGCCGCGCGCGAGCGGTGACAGAGCCAGCGCCGCCGTGACCAGATTGAGCAGCGTCGATGCTTTCGCGCGCGTGCCCCGGCGCGGCGGAACGAGCATCAGCAGTAACGCGATAATGGCGAGCAGGTAACCCCAGCCCATTACCGCGATAGACACGACCCACATCTTCGTTGTCACTGCGGGCACCACCGCAAGCAGCGATATCGCGAAGAGCAGAACCGATAGCACAATGCGGATCCACATCGCGCCGCCGCTCCGTGGCTGGCGCGTTCCGCGAAAGCGGGAGCGACGCCTCACGCCGGAGTGTCCTCCGTTGATGGGAGTGAACCTACCGGTACGCCGAGCGTGAGCGTCCAGTCGACCGCGACATCCTGTCTGAGTGAATCGCGCACGGAGCAGTACTTGGTCACTGATAGCTCTATCGCGCGCTCGGCCTGCGTGCGCTCAATGCCTTCGCCGGAGATGCTGAAGTGCAGCGTTGCGCGTTTCAGTCTTCGCGGCACAGTGTCGACGCGCTCACCGACGACATCGACACTCAGGGAGTCTACTGGGGTGCGACGCTTGGCCAGAATTTCGACGACATCCACCGATGCGCACGCGCCTAGTGCGGATAGCAGTGCATCTAACGGGCTTGGTCCGCTCGCGCCCGACGAGTCGATTCGTATCGTCATTCCCTGCGTCGCTCCCTGCGCTCTGCCGGCATCGAACCGACCGTCGCCGGCCCACCGCACTCGAACCGAAGCGTTCGGCGCATCTGTTGTCACAGCCCAGTCTCGATCGGTGTGCGCACCGCATTGCCCCACTCGGTCCAGGAGCCGTCGTAGTTCCTGACGTTTTCGTAGCCGAGCAGGTATGACAGAACGAACCAGGTATGGGCTGAGCGCTCACCGATGCGGCAGTAGGTGATGATGTCGTCGGCGGGCGTGAGTCCCTGCTCGCGATCGTAGATCGCGCGTAGCTCGAGCGAGCTCTTGAATGAACCATCGGCATTCGCGGCTCTGGCCCACGGTACCGATCGCGCGCCCGGAATGTGACCACCGCGCAGCGTTCCTTCCTGCGGATATTCCGCCATGTGCGTCCGCTCGCCCGTGAACTCCTGCGGGCTGCGCACATCCACCAGTGGCTTGCCATCTTTGGACTGCGCGCGTGCGTCGTCGAAGAAGGCACGGATTCCGTAGTCCGATCGCTCAGGCGCCACGTATTGCGTGGGCGCAAAGACTGGCTGCTCGTCGGTCATTGGTCGCCCTTCTGCTTCCCACTTTGCTCGGCCGCCATCCAGCAACTTGGCGTTGGTGAAGTTGAAGAGCTGAAAGACCCAGAACGCGTACGATGCCCACCAGTTGTTCTTGTCCCCGTAGAAGATGACCGTCGTGGACTCATCAATTCCTTTGGCGCGGAGCAGCTTCTGAAACTGATCCCGGTCGACGTAGTCGCGGATGATCGAATCGTTGAGATCGGTGTGCCAGTCGATTTTCTGTGCGCCCGGTATGTGCTCCACCTCATACAGAAGCACATCCTCGTCGCATTCCAGAATTCGCACCGACACATCGTCCAGATGCTCGGTCAGCCACTCTGTGCTCACCAGCGCTTCGGGGTGCGCGTACCGCTTCGCGGCAATCACCGGATCAATATCAGACATAGGAACAAACGTTTGTTGGAGGTTGATATATTACGATGCAATATGCCGTCCGCCAACTTCCCGCGCCCGATGGAGCCGTATTCCCGGCACGTCATCGTGTGCACGGGCGGGTACTGCTCGCCTGAACGATATGGGCGCTCACTCTACACGCTATTGGCGCGGCTGCTACAACGCGAGGGGCTGCTATCGGGTCCCGGCAGGGTGAAACGCGGCGAGACGCCCTGCCTGGGCGTTTGCGAGGGTGGGCCGGTGGTGGTGGTATATCCCGAGGGGGTATGGTACGCAGCCGTTACGCCTGAGTTGCTCGAGCGCATAGTTGTGGAGCACCTCAAGGAGGGCCGGGTGGTGGAGGAAGCGGTCTTTCACCGCCTTCCGGGGATGATATAGCCGCTACCCCGCGCAAGCCTACCTCTCCACGCGTTACATTTGAGCCGTGACCAACCCGCTTGATCCGCGCCGGCTCGCACTTGGAGCAGCCCAGAAATTCCTGTTTGACGGGCGTAACCCTGAACACGTTCTGGGCAGCTTGGCGAGCCTCGGCGACGCTCCCCCTAAACCGCAGCCACCCTCAATGTCCCGTTCCCGCGACCGCATCCTGGCCAATCTCGACGAGATGTACCGCGAGGCGTTCGAGCGCGCCAAGGCCTCCGGTGACCAATCCCAGATGGCCACGCTCGACTTTGCTTATCGCCGAGAGCAATTGTACTTCGAGATCCTGCTGGATGTGCGTGATGGGGTGGAGCGGCGGTGATTTTCTCTGTAGGGGCGACCGGCGGTCGCCCCTGCGGGTGAATTTATGGCCCTGGGTCGCCTTTAACGCGGCGGTCCTGGCCATCCTCGCGGTCGACCTTGGCGTCTTCAATCGCAAGGCTCATGTCGTATCCGTTCGAGAGGCCACTGCGTGGAGTGCGGTGTGGGTCACCCTCGCGCTGGCATTCGCCGGCGGCATTTTCTACGTCCGCGGCCATCGTGTCGGGCTGGAGTTTCTCACCGGTTATCTGATCGAGTACTCGCTCTCGATCGATAACATCTTCGTCATGGTCCTGATCTTCTCCTACTTCGGGGTCAGAGACGAATTCCAGCATCGAGTTCTCTTCTGGGGAATCATCGGCGCGCTGGTGATGCGCGGTATGATGATCGGACTGGGCGCCGCACTGATCGACCGATTTCACTGGATCACGTACGTCTTTGGCGCCTTCCTGGTGATCACCGGTGTGCGCATGGCGTTCCAGGGTGACAAGCAGATCGACCCGGGAGCCAACCCGGTGCTCAAGCTGGTGCGCCGCGTAATTCCGGTGTGCGCCGAGTACGATGGTCAGAAGTTCTTCATCCACGCGAGCGACCGCACGCCGGGCGCAGACGGACGCAAGCGGTGGCTGGCAACGCCGCTCTTCGTTGTTCTGGTGGTGATCGAGACCATGGATCTGGTCTTCGCCGTGGACAGCATCCCCGCGGTGTTCGGTGTCACGCGGGAGCCGTTCATCGTGTACAGCTCGAACGTGGCCGCGATCCTGGGACTGAGATCGCTGTATTTCCTGCTATCGGGCGTGGTGCAGAAATTCCGGTATCTCAGCTACGGCCTTGCGGTCGTCCTCTCGTTCGTCGGGATCAAGATGTTGATCGCGGCGTGGTATCACATCCCGACGCTCGCCTCGCTGCTGGTGATCTTTCTGGTGCTGGCCGTGGTGGCCGTCGCGTCCGTAATCGTGGTGCGGCGTGAAGAGACGAACGAGCCCGCCGCAATAGAGTGACGGACGCCCCATGTAGGGGCGACCGGCGGTCGCCCTCCCCGGGCAGCACCTCACCGCCCACGGTCATCATCGCGAATGCCCGATTTTCGACCGGAGATCCGGCGCGCCCATGGGTCACCGCACTCGCTCTCCGAGACGAGACGCTTGCAGCAATGGGCTCCGCGGCGGAGATTCTCAAGCTGGCGGTTCCCGCCACTCGGCTCGTCGATGCTGCAGGGCGGACTTTCGTGCTTCCGCAACGACTGATCGCGGGTGACACTGTTCGTGTGGTATTCCGCGCCGACAACGATTTTGCGCTCCTGTTCTCTTGAAGAAGAAACAACAATGACACTCGTCCAGTCCGACTGAGCGTGGCCCGCTCGACAGAACGCATGGGCTCACGTGCACATGTGCAATCGAGAGTGCCGGCCGGGCATTCACTCGACACGATGCTCGGAACACAGGCGGCGGTCCGCGTGCTGCGCGTGCTCGCGCCCGGCGACGAGCACGCACCGCCGCATATTTCCCAGTGCACCGGCATCAGCCGTCCGGCGGTGCGTGAGGCGCTCATGCGCCTGGAACGTGAAGAAATCATCGAGCGCGTGGGACAGGGACGCAACGTGCTCTACCGCATCTCAACGACACATCCATTGGCCAAGCGAATCATCAAGCTCTTCCGCGCCGAAGCAAAGCGTGCAACCGTATTTGCGGCACTCGCACTGCTGAGCACGACTACGGTTTGGGCTCAGACAACTTCGACAACATCTGTCGCACCGGCCACGTCAGCCGCGGACATCATCGTCACCAACGCGCACATCTACACGGTGGACGACACACGACCGGCAGCACAGGCGTTCGCGGTGAGAGGCGGTAAGTTCAGCTTCGTGGGCTCTGAGCGCGAGGCGATGGCGCTGCGCGACGGGCACACGCGCGTGCTGGACATGCACGGCGCGACGGTTGTTCCCGGTCTGGTCGATGCACACGCGCATCTGCTCGAGTTGGGCACGTCGCTCGGGAATGTGAACGTCGCGGGCAGTGGCTCATACGAAGACGTGGTGAGCCGCACCGTAGAGCACGCGCGCAAGACTGCCAAGGGCGAATGGATACTGGGCCGCGGTTGGGACCAGAACCGCTGGGCCGTGAAGCAGTTCCCAACGCATGAAGCGCTGTCGCGCGCGCTCCCGGACAATCCCGTCGTACTCAGCCGCATCGACGGTCACGCGGTGCTCGCCAACGCGAAGGCGATGCAGTTGGCCGGCATCACGGCTGCGACCAAGGATCCCGAGGGGGGCAGAATCGTTCGGGACGCGAGCGGCAACCCCACCGGCGTCTTTGTCGATAACGCGAACTCGCTGGTCGAGCGCGCGATACCGCGTCCCACACGCGAGCAGGTAACGCGTTCACTCGCGGCCGCACTCGCCGAGTGCCACAAGTGGGGACTGGTCGGCGCGCACGACGCTGGCGAGCCACGCTCGACGATTGACGCGATGGAAGAGATGGCGCGCACGGGCAGATTCGACTTCCGTGGCTATATCATGATCTCGGACGACAGCGCCGACATCGCGCACTATTACACGATTGGACCTCGCAGCGCGCTGTACGACGGGCGTTTATGGGTGAGAACAATCAAGCTATACGCCGATGGCGCGCTCGGATCTCGCGGAGCGGCACTGCTATCGCCGTACTCCGATGATCCGAACAACACGGGGCTGCTCGTCTCCACCGAAGCACATCTCGAGAGCGTCGCTGAGTCCGCGCTGCGGCACGGCTTCCAGGTCGCGACGCACGCCATTGGCGACCGCGGCAACCGCAACGTGCTCGATGCGTACGAGGCGGCGTTGAAGGCTGTCCCGCGCGCCGACCACCGTTTCCGTGTGGAGCACGCACAGATAATAGATCCGGCGGACATCCCGCGCTTCGCCGCACTCGGCGTGATCCCGAGCATGCAGGGCAGCCACCAGACGAGTGACATGCGCTGGGCACAGGACCGGCTCGGCCCGTCCCGCATCCGTGGCGCGTACGCGTGGGCCTCACTTCTCAACACCGGCGTCGTCGTCCCCAATGGCAGTGACGCTCCGGTCGAGGAGGTGAACCCACTCATCTCATTTCACAGCTCTGTGACGCGTGAGGACGCAACCGGCTGGCCCCAGGGCGGCTGGTACCCGGAGCAGCGCATGACTCGCGATCAGGCGCTCAAGTCCATGACCATCTGGCCGGCGTACGCGGGCTTTCAGGACTCCGTGATGGGATCGATCACACCCGGCAAGTACGCCGACTTCACCGTGCTCGATCGCGACATCATGCAGGTACCGGAGAGCGAGATTCTGAAGACCGGTGTCGTCGCGACGTACGTTGGTGGCAAGAGCGTGTATACCAAGTAGTGTTGGAGAAAGAGTGGTATTACGTTGAGAAGTAATACCACTCTGGAGTTTACATCCGTATTACGACGAAGGGGCAGGTGACTATCCCGGCCGCGGTCCGCGAGGAATTGGGCCTGTTGCCCAACACGGAGGTCAGGATCCGCCGGAGGGGAAATGTCGCGGTGCTGGAGAAGATCGACCGTCCCAGTCAGCGTGGCGATGCCATTGTGGCGAGCCTCAAAGGCAAGGGCAACAAGAAGATGACGACCGCTGACATCATGGCACTCACCCGTGGCGATTAGCCCGGGTGGCCCGGTGCTGGTCGACACGAACGTTCTGTTAGATCTGATCAACGAAGACTCCGAATGGGAGGAGTGGTCGTCCGGCGAGCTACGCCGGCTTGGTGGCATCTCCACTCTTGTGATCAACCCGATCATCTATGCCGAAGTCTCCATCGCCTTCGACACCATCGAAGAGCTGGACGACGCGGTGCCGTCGGAGCTGTTTCGCCGGGACCCGCTGCCATTTGAAGCTGGTTTCCTTGCTGGAAAAGCATTCGAGAAATATCTGCATCGCGGTGGCACGAAGACTCTCCCCATGCCGGACTTCTACATCGGTGCGCACGCGGCGGTCGCGAAAATGACAATTCTTACCCGCGACCCCAAGCGCTACAAGCGGTATAAGCGAGAATTTCCGAAGGTGCCGCTGATCACGCCGCGGTAACGGAGTGGATCCAGCGGGTGAGGTCGTGGGCGTGCGCCGGAACCAGCCTCTAAGTTGGTGTATCATTAGCGCCAGCAATTAACGGAGGTATCATTGGCAGCTCCACTCCTTGAATTTTTTGGCATCGGCGCAAGCACGGCCAAACGCGCCTCCGTGGAAGTCATCGCGCCCGTGCGCACGTTCACGGATGTCATCCTCCCGCCTGCAACTCGCCGCACGCTGGAGCAGGCGCTGGCGCAGGTGCGGAACCACGATCTCATCTTCCGTCAGTGGGGCCTGGGCGAGCGTCACGCAACAGGGCTTGGACTCGCCTTCAACTTCGCGGGGCCACCGGGCACCGGAAAGACGATCTGCGCCGAGGCTATAGCGCACGCACTGGGGCGCAAGCTTCTCGTGGTGCGGTACTCGGAGATGGAGTCCATGTGGGCGGGCGAGACGCCCAAGAACGTCGCGGCCGTGTTTCGCTATGCAACCGAGCAGGGTGCGGTGCTCTTCTTCGATGAGGCCGACGCAATTGCCGCGCGCCGTTCCACGTCCGTCGCGCAGCCGATGCAACGCGAATCCAACACCGTGGTCAACGTGCTGCTGCGTGAGTTGGAGAGCTTCAACGGTGTCGTGATATTCGCGACCAACCTGGCCGCCAACTTTGATCCGGCTTTTGAACGGCGCATCCGCTCGCACGTCCTCTTCGAGCGTCCGGGCGTGGTTGAGCGCGAGGACATCTGGCGCGTACAGATCCATCCGGATAAGACGCCGCTCGCTACTGATGTAGACTTTCGAGCGCTGGCTGAGGAGTTCGATGCCAGCGGCGGAGAGATCAAGAACGCGGTGCTCAAGGCCGCCGCCATGGCGGCCTCGGAGCCGAGCCTGGACGGCCCGCGCGCTATCGTGCAGCGTCATTTCCAAGCAGCAATGGCCGATGTACTCAGCGCCAAGGGCGTCATGCGCCAATCTCTGTTCGACGCGGAAGAAAACCCGGCCGAAACCCAGGTCACTCGCGCGCTCGAGGGCGCGGAAGCGCGCTGGACGGCTGCCATGCGTCTGGCACTTGGCGTCGCGGGGGTCGCGCTGGCGCTGGCCGCCGCTGCGTTGGGGATGGTTGTGTTTCGGTGACTAAAGGAGCGCCTTAACATCCGCGTGCGACACCCGTCTCATGGATTGCAGCGCACATGAAGTGCGCATCATCAGGAGAATCGAACTAGATGAAGCGACACCTTTTTACCGTCATGGCGGTTGCCGTAACGATGGCCGCGCCGGCGCTACATGCCCAGACGACTACCACCCGTCCCATGCCGGCGGCTGGCGCCCGGATGCAGCGCGGTCCCGGTCACGACAGAATGATGGCTCAGCTCAACCTGACTGACGCCCAGAAGGCGCAGATCAAGGCGATCCATGCCAAGTACGAGCCGCAGATGAAGGCCGAGCGTGACAGGCTGCGTCCGCAGATGGAAGCGGCACGTGCCGCGCGTGCAGAGGGCGACACCGCCAACCGCGCTGACCGGCGCGCCGCGATGGAGCCGATGCGCAAGATCCGTGATCAGGAGCAGGCCGAAGTTCGTGCAATCCTCACCCCGGAGCAGCAGGCCAAGTTCGACACCATGATGCAGAATCGTGGCGACATGGGCACCCGCAACGGCATGAAGATGGGCAAGCACAAGATGGGCAAGCACAAGATGGGCAAGATGAACAAGATGGGCGCCAAGGCCTAAGTACCTCCTAAGTACCTTCGGTCCCGCGTCAGCATCTGCTGACCCGGAGCAAAGAGGGCGACCCGTTTCGGGCCGCCCTCTTTGTTTACATCGGTCCAGGCTCCGGAATCGATGCCGACGTTATGATCTCTCCCTCCCGAGCAGCCGATCCACCTGCGCGAGGTGATGGTCCAGATGATCGGCCAGAAAGCGCACGGTCTGCTCTGTCGTGAGCTCACCGGCGCGCGGATGAGGGAAAGAGACGTTATCCAGCCGGCCTGATGCCAGCGATTCGCGCCAGCGATCCACGCTTCCGCGGGCGTTCGCCACCGCATCGTTCCATACGACCCCAGGCCGCGGGACGATTCGATCCGTCGGTACCGTGGTCTTGATCCCCGATCGCAGCCTGCTCTGCAGTCGCTCGAAGCCATCGTGTTCCAGCGACGGTGAGCCTTCCTCCCGCGGCCGCGCGGACCGGAGCATCGCCTCGGACACGAGTGCGAGGTGCTGTACTACCTCGGTCAGCGACCACTCTTCCGGCGCTGGTTTGCGCTGCCGCGCCTCCGCGGTCGTCGCGCGCTCAATATCGTCGAGCAGCGCCTGCTGCTTGGTATCGAACCGATCCAACTCGACCGTGGCTGCACTGGAATTATTGGTCATCTCAGAACCTCATGATCTCGTCATACGCCCGCGTGAAGTCCGCGACCTGCGGCAAAATGGCGTCCTCCAGCGAAGGCGCATATCCAACAAACGTATCCGACGAAGCCACCCGCTTCACCGGCGCGTCCAGCCACGGGAAGCACACATCCGCAATCTCCGCCACTATCTCGGCGCCGTACCCCCAGCTGCACGAATCCTCGTACGCGACGATCACCCGCGACGTCTTCTGCACGCTCTCGAAGACGGCATTCTTGTCCCACGGTGACAACGTGCGCAGATCGATGACCTCGACCGAGATGCCGTTTTCAGCCGCCTGGTTCGCGGCGACCAGCGCACGCTGCACGGTCGCGCCGTACGTCACCACGGTCACGTCGGTCCCTTCACGAACCGTCTTTGCCTTGCCAAACGGAATCATGAAATTGGGGCCGGGATACGCGCCCTTGTTGTACGTCTGCCTGTACAGGTGCTTGTGCTCGAGAAAGATGACCGGATCGTCGCACCGGATGGCAGTGCGCAGGAGCCCGGCGGCGTCCAGCGCCGAACTCGGGCATACAACGCGCAATCCGGGGCAGTGCGTGAAGAGCGACGCACCCGTCTGGGAGTGATAGATGGCGCCGCGGATGTAACCACCGTACGTCACGCGCACCACTACGGGCGACGCAAAGGTGTTGTTGGAGCGCCAGCGCATCGTCGCCAGCTCGTCGCGCAGCTGCATGTACGCGGTCCAGATGTAATCGAAGAACTGCACTTCGACTACCGGCTTGAATCCGCGCGTGGCCAGGCCGATCGCCCGCCCAATGATATTCGCTTCTGCCAACGGTGTGTTGAATACGCGCGCGCCGCCGAACTCCTTCTGCAACCCCCACGTCACCTTGAACACACCACCCTTGCCCTTCACCTGGCCCAGGTGCTGCTCACGTGATACGTCCGCCACGTCCTCGCCGAAAAGCAGGATCTTCTCGTCACGCCGCATCTCGTCCCGCATGCAGCTGTTCAACAGGTCCACCATGGTCGTCGGAGCGCCGGAGAACTGTGGGTCGTCCTCCGTATCAAACTGTTCGCCACACGGGTCTACATCGGGCGAGTATACAGCGTAATACACGCTGTCCGCCTCCGGCTGAGGCTGCCCCAGCGCGTCGTCCGTCGCCGCGAGAACAACCGCGTCAACTTCTTCTCCGATCCTGGCGATCTCGTCCTCGGTCGCGGCGCCGGTGCTGATAAGCCACGCGGGGAAGGTCGTGATTGGATCGCGCAACGCATCCGCATCGCGCTCGTCCACCGGCCGGTACATCGTCTCGTCGTCAGACAGCGAGTGGGAGTACGGCCGGATGACGTGCGCATGCACAAAGGCCGGTCCTTTCCGCTCACGGGCATACTGCACCGCGCGCTGCATCACCTCGTAGCTGGCGACGAAGTCGCATCCGTCAACTTCCTGGATGTACAGGCTCGGGAACGAGGCCACCAGCTTGGAGATGCTCCCGCCAGCGGTCCCCACTTCCACCGGAACCGATATGGCGTACTTGTTGTCCTCCACCACGTACACGGCCGGGACCTTGAGATTGCATGCGGTGTTGAGCGATTCCCAGAACTCCCCCTCGCTCGTCGTCCCGTCGCCGGTGGAGATGAACACCACCTCGTCGCCTTCGAACTGCTCTTCGCTGAGACCAAGCATCTTGGCCCGGAGCGAACCCTCAGCGGCCCCAACGCCCTGAAGGAACTGAGTCCCCGTGGGCGATGATGACGACACGATGTTGAGCGGCTTGCTCCCCCAGTGACTCGGCATCTGCCGGCCACCAGACGCGGGATCGATCGCCGCACCTACCGCCTCGTACAACATGTCGGCCGGCGTAACGCCAAGCTGGAGACAGAGCGCACGGTCGCGATAGTAGGTATAGAACCAGTCGTATGCCGGCTTCATAACCATTCCCGCCGCGGTCAGGATCGCCTCGTGCCCCGCGCCCGAGATCTGGAAAAAGATTTTGTTCTGGCGCTTGAGCTGGACTTCCTTATCATCGATCCGCCGCGACAGGAGCATCGTCCTGTAGGCAGTGAGGAGGTCGTCACGCGTAAGGCCGGCGGGGAGGGGGAGGGGGAGGTCCGGCTGGGCGCTGCGGGCAGCTGATGGGGAGGCGGCAGCGGCGGCGGGTGCACTTTTCGTAGCCATGAACAGATAATCTAGTGCGCCACCATCCGTTTTTCCCGGCCTGGCCGTTCCCCACGCGTCAGCCGGGTGACCTCCCGGTCGACGATTGTATTGGTCACCATACATTAGCGTATAGCGACCGTGTAAATTCGCAAACGAGCATGGACGCAAATGTGATAATGGGCCACCCGCCTGGAACAGAGCCCGACGCCGACGATCGCGACGTCCTTATCCGCCGCGTTGCGACGCTCGCGGAGTACGCCGAGTGCGTGCGGATCGAGCGCGAGACTTGGGGCGACCAGTTCACCGAGCAGGTGTCGGCCACGATTCTGCGCATCGCGCAGGAGGTGGGCGGGGTTACTGCCGCGGCCTTCGACCCCACGGGCCGGATACTCGGCTTCGTCTTCGGGCTTACCGGCGTGCGCAACGGCGAGCTGGCGCACTGGTCCGACATGCTCGCCGTTCGGCCCGAAGCACAGCAGCTGGGCATCGGTATGCGGCTCAAGCAATACCAGCGCGAGCTGCTGCTCGAAATCGGAGTCGGGACGATGTACTGGACTTATGATCCGCTCGTCTCACGCAACGCGCACCTCAACCTGGTGCGGATCGGCGCGCGTGTACTGGAGTACCGGATCAACTACTACGGCGAGGATACCGGGAGCGTCGTACACGCAGGTCTCGGTACCGACAGATTCATCGTAGCATGGGATCTTGCCCACACGCCCGGAGAAGTTGCGCCGGATCGTCCGCTGCCGAGCGACACACCGAGCGATGCACCGAGCGATGCACCGATCGTGAATGCGGTCCGGCCAGACACCGGAATCCCCACGATCGATGATGTGCCAGATGATCTGCCAGACGTGCAGATCGTCCGCATTGCCATTCCAAAGGATATCTTTGCCGTGCTCGCGCACGACCCCGCAATCGCGGTGGCCTGGCGCAATACCACTCGCCGCGCGCTCAACCACTATCTGAGTGCGGGATATCGAGTGACGACGTTCCGGCGCGGTGGCGCCGACGCGATCGGCACTTACTATCTGCGGCGCACCGACAAGAACTCAACAGCACACTCATGATTCGCTTTCAAGAGATCACCCTTCGTGAAATCAGTCTCCCGCTCAAGGAGCCGTTTCGCATCTCGTCCGGCTTATGCACTGATCGGCGCATAATGCTGTTGCAGTTGCGCGACGCCGATGGCGTGACGGTATGGAGTGAATGCGTGGCTGGCGAAGCGCCCAACTACAGCTCCGAGACAATCGACACCGCGTGGCTCGTGATCAGCGAGTATGTGGCTCCGCGCGTCTTTGGCGTCGAGTTCGAACAGCCATCGGAGGTGCATCCGGCGCTTGAGCGCAACTTTCACGGCCATCGTATGGCCAAGGCAGCCGTGGAGATGGCGGCGTGGGGACTGGCCGCGGAACGCGATGGCATCCCATTGGCCCGTTTTATCGGCGGGACGCGGACCGAAATCGCGACGGGGATATCGATCGGCATCCAGAACTCGCCCGAAGCGCTGGTCCAGCGTGTCGGCCGCGCACTCGCCGACGGATACCAGAAGGCCAAGCTCAAGATCGGGCCTGGGCACGACATACAATACGTGCGCGCGGTGCGTGAAGCGTTTCCCGATGCGCCACTCATGGCCGACGCCAACAACGCGTACACGCTCGCCGACACCGACCACCTGCGCCAGCTCGACGATCTCGACTTGATGATGATCGAGCAGCCGCTCGCGCACGACGACGTTATCCGGCACGCGGAGCTGCAACGCGCGCTGCGCACACCGATCTGCCTGGATGAGTCGATAACCGACGTCGAGCACGCCGAAGACATGATAGCGCTTAAGAGCGGGCGAATCATCAACATCAAACCGGGACGCGTCGGCGGCTTCAGTGAAGCGCGCGCCATTCACAACGTCTGTCTCGAAAACGATATTCCGGTATGGTGTGGTGGCATGCTCGAGAGCGGTATCGGCCGCGCCTACAACGTCGCGCTCGCATCACTCCCCGGCTTCACACTACCCGGCGACCTCAGCCCCAGCGCGCGGTACTGGGAGCGCGATGTGGTTACGCCGGAATGGACGATGAACGACCATGGCTACGTGCGTGTTCCGCTGGACACGCCTGGGATCGGAGTTTCCGTGGATGTTGATCGCATCGATGATCTCACGGTCAGGTCTCAGTCGTTGAAGGCGCGATGACAGGGACGTCCGAGCTCCCTGCCGCGCTGCAGCCAATCTTCTCCGCGACAATGACAGAGGAGTTGGTGGCTCTGAGGCGTGACCTGCATCGTCACCCGGAGCTATCGTGGCGTGAGGAGGGCACCGTGCAGCGACTGCATGACGCGTTCACCGGCGCGGGCGTGACGGAGATCGAGCGTGTAGCAAATACCGGACTTGTCGCGCGCGTCCCCGGGCGCGACGCCAGCGCGCCCGTCGTTGCGTTACGGGGCGACATCGATGCGCTTCCGATAACCGAGGACACCGGGCTCTCATTCGCGTCCACCACGCCGGGTGTCATGCACGCGTGCGGCCACGACGTGCACGCGAGTTGGGCGGTGGGCGCGGCTCGGCTTCTTCTGGAGCGGCCCGCTGCCGGTGATGTTCTCATCGTCTTGCAACCAGCCGAGGAGTTGGGAGAGGGAGCGCGTGCGGTCATGGAGAGCGGCGCGCTGGACTCGGTGCGTGCAATCTTTGGCGGACACGTGGACCGCAGATTCGAAGTCGGACAGGTGGTCGCACAGGCCGGTCCGCTCGCCGCATCGACCGACACGTTCCACATCGAGGTGTTGGGCGCGGGCGCACACGGTGCCCGGCCGCATGAATCCGCCGACCCCATAGTTGGCGCCGCGGCGATTGTTGCTGCTTTGCAAACACTCGTGTCGCGCAGACTCGATCCAGCGCAACCGGGAGTTGTTACCATCGGAACGATCAACGCCGGAAGCGCGGCCAACATCATTCCCGACCGAGCGTTGCTTTCGGGCACCATCCGCGCAACAACGCCCGCGGTGCGTGCGTTACTTACCACCGGCCTGCGCCAAATTGCTGAAACGCAGGCGGCTGCTTACGGGCTGCGTGCGAACGTGACGTTGAAAGGCGGCACGCCTCCGATCGTCAACTCCTCTGAGCCGGCAGAGTGGGCTCGCTCAGCAGTCACCCGGATACTCGGTCCCGACGCTCTGGTACCTCTCGGCACCACCAACATGGGCGGCGAGGATTTCGCCGTATACCTGGAGAGCATCCCAGGGTGTTTCATGCGCATCGGTGCGCGCGAGCCCGGTGGCCGCGTGATCGCGGCACACTCACCGGCTTATTACGCGGCCGAAGAAGCGATGTTTGTTGGCGCAGCGGTGCTCGCTGAAGTCGCACGCATCGCATCCGGAGCGCTGTCGAGCTGAACGTAGGCTGTAAACGAAAAGAGGGGAGCCACGGTTACGGCTCCCCTCTTTTCGTTTACACTGTTTTAAGTACTACGCACTTACTCTTACTACGCACTTACTACGCGCCGGCGGCGCAGCCTGACGATGCCGGCAAGACCGCTCAAGCCCGAGACCATGAGCACGAACTCGCTCGGCTCGGGCGCGGTGGTGACACCGGCCTGTGTGAACTGCGCGTTGAACGCCGCGTCCTGATCTCCGAAGGCATTATTCCAGGTGGTAGTGGACAGACTCGCGAAGTCGTCGCCGTTGTCGTTATACACCCACTGGCCGCCTGCGTACGCTGCGCCTGCCCCCATATTCTCGAACGCGAAAGCGGGATTGCCAGTCGGTGCCAATCCCGATGCACTCAAGAATGCCACGTACGCGCCGCCAGGGTTGAGTGTGGTACCGCCCGGAATACCGAAGGTGGAAAAAGCCGTACTGTACGTGTCCAGAGGATTACCCGTTCTTGCGACACTGGAGAAGAGGACCGGTCCCGTGGCGTGCCCATTCACCGCATCCCACGCCATGACGTAGCCGCGGAAGTTCAGAAAGCCACCGTTACCTCCGTCGTCTGCATCGTTGGCGAGGTAGAACTGAAAGCTCTGAAGCACGCTCCCGGTCGGCGCGGTGAACGTCTGGCCGAACGTGGCGATGCCCGGCTTGCCGAACCCGTTCAGTGGATCACCCGTTGGAGCGATCGAAATTGAGCTCTGTGCCGCGAGAGGCGCGGCGGCGAGCATGAGGCTCGCCGCTAGAATCCTTGTACGCATTGGTAACTCCTTGAGAAAAGGTGCTGGTTTATGGCTGGACCGTTACGGCCAGATCGGTGTGTCCGGAAGCGCCGTACTTGTCGCTCACCGTGAATGTCACAGTGTACGTCCCTGGAGCTGTGTACGTGTGACTGCGGCTGTATAGCGTCGTTGCTGTCGGGTACAGCGCTGTCGTGCCATTGGTGGTCGAGCCGTCATGCCAGTCGAAACGATACGTCCAGGGGCCGTCAGTCTTGCCGTCAGGATCGCTGAACTTGCCACCGACAGTGATTGGCTGGCCGGCCTTCACCGTTGTCGAGCTCTGCGCTGTCAGCGTCGTGACCGGAGGATGGTCGTTGCTCTCCACGATGTTCTGGATGCTGTCCGGAAGTGCGGACAGGAAGTTGTAGCCCGTTGCCTTCTCGATTGCATCGACAGTCGTAGTGTAGTTCTGCCACGGAGCCGAGATCGGCACGGTGAGGCTGTCCGGCATGTTCACCGCAATCACCTGCACATCACTCGTCGAGTGCACACTGGACAGACCCTGTCCCGCGCCAACGATGACGACGATCTTCCACGTTGACGTGGGGATCTGAACTTTCCCGGCGTTGTTGATCGTCTGCGGATTTGCTGGGAATATCCCACCCGCGATGATGTACAATTCCTTGTTCTGCGAAGTCACCAGCGTGCGGGAGTAAGTCTCCAGATCTTCCCACGGACCAGCATTCAGGTTGTGGTATTGCGGCAGGAAGTTGGTCAGGTAGAACGTGACCAGGTTGTCAGCATCCGACGCCGTCCGGTCGCCCGACGGCGACATGTGCCCACGGTCATAGCCACTGCCGGTGTAGTCCGAAGTTACGACGTGGTAGAAGTCAGCCGGCAGCGCTGGGTCCGGGCTGTAGCAGTCGCAGCGGGCGGAGGAGCCGAGATGCGTCGCGTTCAGGTTCCACGCCACATAATTGGGGTCACCGCGGTTCCTGTTGTACGAGATCGTGTACTGCGGACGCGTGATGATGTAGTCATCCGAAGCGTCGCCATCGGTCGGCATTCCGAACTCGAGGCTGTTGCGGTACACCGCGCTGGACGAGGCGCTCCTTACGGTGAGCGTCGCCGACCCTTGCTTGTTGTTCGCGGACGTCGCCGTGATTGCCGTTGTTCCGATCTTCAGGGCCGTTGCGTTTCCGGTCTGATCGATGGTCGCGACTGTCGTGTCCGAGCTGGACCACGTGTACGTGCTCGACACCACCACACCAACGCTATCCTTCGCCGAAGCTGTGAACCGCTGCGCCGCACCGACGAAGATGCTCTGCGTGGAAGGGCTCACGGTCACGGTCACAACAGGGCCACCCTGCTGTGGCGGAGGTGCGCTGCCGCCACCGCTGCTGTTCCGGGGGAAGGGTGCGGCTGCCGTGAAGTCCGCCGCATTGTCGTTCGTGTCCTGCGCGCCATCATTCGCGCGAAGCGCGGCCGTGGTATTGCTGAGAGTAGGCGTTCGCCCACTACCCTCGAAGCAGCTCGCGGCGGAGCCAAAGCCCACAAAATCGACGATGGCGGATGTGAAGGGGCAACCCGAGCCGGTAAGTGCCGTCGTGCTGTTCACGAGCGCGACCTTGCCGCTCGTCGCGCTCATCGCGATGCTGCCCGTGGCATCCGGAGTCGGTAACGAGGTCGTGCCGCCGGTTCCCGCGGATTCCTGCACCAGATAGTAATGACCGGAGGCTATCGTTCCCGTTAGCGAAGTGACCTGCCAAGTCGTCCCGGCGCTACTTGCATACTGAACCGAATAACCGGTCAGCGACACATCGGCTGTGCCTGCGTTGTACAGCTCGATGTAGTCATTCTTGTAAGTGGCGCCGGCGTTGCCACCCCCGCCATAAAGCTGACTGACTACTACGCCGCCGGTGGCGCTGACCGCGCTGGTGACTACAGAAGCAGTTGTGGGAGTAGGCGCTGTCGGTGCGACCGCGCGATCGGCGGCGCACGACACGAGCGCGAGGCCGAGGGCCACCGGCCGCAAGTAGCGCGATAGGGACTTGAGCATTAGATAGTCACCTGCAGCGTAACGGTACGAAGATGCACGCCGGATCCAAGGGCCCGGGTGGCCAAGAGGATCAAAATGTGGCATCCCGTATCAAATCGTGCCAGAGGCAAATGTTGCCTACCGCATGATCTGCTCGTCCATACTCCTTGGTCTAGCCGTTCAGGTCATCGCTCCGGCGTGGCCCGGCCGGGTCGTTACTAGGTCTCAACTACCCGCGCGGAAACCCCGGCCAGCTCGGTCGGCGACGCCAACCCCACGGCATACGCCTGGATGTCGCTCTTCCCGATCTTGAACACGGTTGCGGCCTCGAGCTGCTGCAGCGTCGCTTTGAGCTGCACGAAACCCGGCTTCTGCTTTTGGATGAGTGGATCGTCCGGTGATCCGTGTTCGATCGCCGGCGCTAAAAACCGGTCAAGTGATACCTGGAAGCCCGGCGCATCCGCGGGAGCCCCTATACACGCGCGAAACGCTTCCAGAGTGAGTGGCGTTCCCCCGACCCACGGATACGACACAACAGTGAAAGTCGAATCGGTCTCACTCATATAGATGAGCCCAGCTGACTCGCGGGTCAGTGCGTCGCGCACAGCGTCGGCGTTACTCGGCATGGTTGATGGATTGTTGGTTGAGCGTGGAACGACCGCGCCGCCGTGTAGGGGGCGACCGGTGGTCGCCTAGTAGTCCACCGGCCGCAGATACGACTCCCCAATCGCCGTCGGGCTCAGCATCGCGACCGTTGGTAGCTTGCGTTTCCAGTGCGTGGATGAGAGCCGCTTTCGTACCAGTTCCACCTCGCTTGTATCAAATCCGCGCACCACAAGCTCGTCTGGCTCGTACCCGCTCAGCAGCCAGTTGAGGATCTCGTCCGCTCGGGCGTATGAGATCCCAAAGTCACCCTCGTCAGTCTGCCCCTGCGTCAGATCCGCCGACGCGGGCTTGTTGATGATGATATCGGGAACGCCAAGATGCCGAGCCAACTGCCATACTTGGGTCTTGAACAGGTCACCCAGTGGATTGACTGGAGGGGAGTCGTCAGCATGCCATGTAAAGTAGCCGAACAGCCGTTCGGTTTTGTTCCCCGTTCCCACAGGGAGCGCGGAATACTTGGCGGACAGATCGAACAGCGCGATCATCCGCATCCGCGCCATTACGTTGCCCCGCCTCGAGGCGTCAGCGCCAGGCTCCATCGTCAGATAACCGTCGACCGCGGGTGATATGTCGATGGTCCGGCTGTCCACGCCAAGCGCGTCTATCACGAGGCTGGCGTGCTCCAGCGACTCCGGGCTGCTGGTCCGGTAGGGCATCCGGATCGCCACGACATTGCGTGGGCCGAGCGCACGCTCGGCGAGGAAGCCGGCAACCGCGGAGTCCACACCGCCCGACATCCCGACCACCGCCTTCGTGAACTTTCGGCGGCCAAACTCCGCGCGCAGAAACGACACCAGCCACTCGGTCACGAGCGTGGTATCAATCGCCAGCGGCGGAGGGCCGGCGCGCTCTACCAGCGGGAGGATGAACTCCATTCAGCCGCGAACCCGGGGATTGGCCCGATCGTCAATCGTGGCGCCGGTCTCGGCGGCTGCCTGTTTCAGCGAGCGCACCAGATGCGGCAGCATCGTTCGCAGATCGGCCAGCAGCGGTGATCGGGCGCGTGCGCGGGTGATATCGTCGAGGTCCAGCGTCACCGGAAGCACAGCCTCGTCCCACAGCGGCGCGCGAGTGCGCACGTCGCCGGCGGGGCCAGCCACCACTGAGCCGCCAGGAAATGCCTTGCCACCTTCATTCCCGACCAGCTGGGTGACGACGACGTAAATGCCGTGCTCCTCGGCTCTATCACGGGCGAGTCGCTCCCATCGGTGCATGCTCGCTGGGCCGCGCACTTCTTCGTCCGGTTGCGGCCAGGCACCTCGCGCGGGAGACGCGGATGGGACGAAGATCACCTGTGCGCCGTCGAGCGCCGCCGCTGTCGCGGTCATTCCGTGCCACACGTCCTCACAGATGAGAATCGCCGCTCGGCCCCACCTCGTGTCGAAAGCGCGGACGTCCAGCCCGTGATCAACGAACCGCTCCTCATCGAATACGCCGTAGGTGGGAAGAAATACTTTTCGATGCACGTGCAGCACTTCGGCCGAGTCGCCGCCAAGCGTGGCGTACACCGCGCTGTTGTAGTACGTGTTCTGATGCAGCTCGTAAAAGCCCGCAACCACGTCTACCATGCCATCGCACCCGGCCCGGAACGCACCATTTAGATCGTTAGCGAAATCCTGCGCTGTACATGCGGCCTCGTGCACGCCGCCTTCGAGGAAGTAACCAGTAAGCACGGTCTCGGCCAACGCAACCACATCCGGCCTCGGCGTCCGGCCCATAATTACTGGGAACAGCTCCGCGAATCGCGCCAGATTTCCGGGCCGGTCACCCTTGTTCGGCTGAAACTGGACCACGGCGAGATTGAGCGCGTGCGACATGATCGAAAGTTCACACGCCGCATCATGCTTCCGCAACATCGGGGACCATGGGGACCGCGATCGGGGCTCGCCGATAGCGCAAGCATAGGCTTTTGATGATGTCCAGGCCGTTGAGTTCTTCTCCGGACCGGCGACAACACCAACGGTATATGGTGGAACGGGCGCTTCTTGCGGAGCGATCTTGCTGTGGACCAAGTAAACAGCGGGGTGAACGGAAATCACACTCGCGTAATACCCCACGTCATACCGCGTTACACCGCAACAACGTCGGGAACCGTGATGGTCCCCTCGCTCACCAGCACCGATCGTCCGGCAACGCACACCGCGGTCACCTCGCCACCGGAGACCTCTGCGCTCAACTTCAGCACGGACGGACGGCCCATTTCAACACCTTGATTCACGACCCACTCCAGGCTGGCTTTGGCGCTGTCGCTCCGCATTGCCAGATATGCCGCGAGTGCCGCGGCCGCCGAGCCCGTGGCCGGGTCCTCACCGATGCCCAGATCCGGGGCGAACATCCGCGCTCTGATCGCCGTGCGTCGCTCGATCGCGCTCCCGTCGAATAGGTAGACCTCGCGCGCCCACGCGTCCGCGAGAACGCGCTCCCACGAGCCGCGACGAAGCTTGGCTCTACTGACGCAGTCGCACGATCGCAGAGGCACCAGCAAGAACGGTACGCCGCACGATACTGCCGCGACGCTGAGCCCTGGGGCTCCAACGTCGGAGACATCCAGTGTCAACATCTCCGCTATGTCCGCGACCCGCGGCAAGTCGCGTCGCAGCTCAGGCGATTGTGCCACGGTCAACCGCGCGGAAATTGGAACTCCTCCTTTCACGTTTAACATCACTGCCACCGGCCCGACGCCCTCCTCCAGCACGATGTGGGTCTCACCTTCAACAACTTCGATCATTCCGGCCGCCGCCAGCAGAAAAGCGGTACCGATGGTCGGATGTCCAGCAAACGGAAGCTCTCGGCCCGGAGTGAAGATGCGCAGCTTACGCGTGTTCCTGGGATCGTCCGGCGGCAAAATGAAAACTGTCTCCGACAGATTGAACTCGGCCGTGATACGCTGCATCTGCGCCGTGGTCAGTGCGCGTGCATCGGTCAGTACGGCAAGCGGGTTTCCACCGAATACGTGGTCGGTGAAGACGTCCAACGTATGAAACTTGTATTGCTTGTCGGACTTGGACTGCTCGCGCGGCGAGCCGTCGCCGGATATCACGCAATCCCTTCCGCGCGCGGCGTGATCCCTAGCGCCAGCGCATGCTGGTGAACGCGATGCGACGGATCGCGCCACTCCGTATCGAGAATACTGTAGTAAATGGTGTCGCGCACGCGTCCGCCGGCGACTACCATATGTTGCCGAAACGTCCCCTCGTAGCTGCCGCCAAGCCGCTCGATCGCGGCGCGCGATTTCACATTCTTCTCGTCGGTCTTGATCTCGACGCGCAGCATGCCCCATTCATCAAAGGCCTGTCGCAGCATCAGGCACTTGGCCTCCCTGTTTGCGCCCGACCGCTGCCGATCCGGGCGCAGCCACGTCCAACCGATCTCGCCCCGTCTATCCTGTGCACTGATGTTACCGAACCTGGTACTCCCGATAACCTCGCCAGTTGCGCGCTCGATCGTGACGAACGGCACCGCGCGCCCCGCCGCCTGTTCCGAAAGCGCCAGCTCCATGTACGCACGCATATCGTCCATCGACGTTATGGGCGCGCTTCCGGTCCACTGCCATATCTCCGGAAAGCTGGCCGCCGCGAACAGCGCGTCGGCGTGGTCCCGAGTCAGCGGCACGAGACGTACGACTTTTCCTTCCAGGGCCAGCGGCGCAACACGCATGGGCGCGGCGGTTGTATAACGAGTGCTATCCATACGGGAAATGTCAAACGTTACGCCGGTAATGGAAGGTCCTATTTTGCTCCGCGGCCCTGAAGTATCGCATCAGCTCACGTTATCTCAGAGAAGTTCGGTTGTGCGCGGTGATGCCTCGCGCCGCTTACGGCTGGTGAAATCGATTGGCAACGCCAGGTGACGCGTACGTACCGCGCTGGCATCACGCCGAGCGATCTCCTCGGGATGCGCGGCGACGTACTCGGTGGGAACGTATGTTCCTCGGCGCGCCAGCTTCTCGGTCATGATGGTGTAGCGCATCATCAGGGATGAGATCACGAATGCGGCGCTGCATCCACCCAGTAGCGGCAGAAGCCCGATTGGTTGGCGCGTGGTCTCAAAGGCGAACACCACCGACGTGAGCAGCGCGCGCGACGCTCCGGAGAACACGGCCGCCATCCCCACCAGCGCGGCGATGCGCGGGTCCACGCCCAGCGACGGAAACCAGTGCACGCACAGTATCCCGAGCAGCCCGCCAAGGCCGCCACCGATTGTGAACAGCGGCGCCAGCGTTCCACCCGACGTTCCGCTCCCGAGCGCGACGGCCCAGGAGAGAAACTTCAGCACCACCAACGACAGCAGCACCGCATCCATGATGTTGCCGGAGAGAATATCCCGAATGTTGTAGTAGCCCACCCCCAGCGTACGCGGCTCGAAGTAGCCGATGACGCCGACCACGACCGCGCCCAGCGCGGGCCACCACATCCAGTGTATGGGAAGCTTCTCGAAACCTTCTTCGATGATGTACAACGCGCGCGTGATGAAAACCGACGCAAAGCCGATGATGGCGCCCACCACCACGTACGTCATCAGCGCCTCGCCACTAGGCTGCGTCAGTTGAGGCATGGCGAAGATCGCGTCAGACCCTTCGAACACCATGCGAAGCCCGGTCGCTGTTGCCGCCGCGAGCGCAACAGGAACGAGCGAACGGGGCCGGTACTCGAAAAGCAGTAGCTCTATCGCGAGCAGGACGGCCGATACGGGAGTGCCGAAGATGGCGGCCATACCGGCCGCGGCGCCGGCCGCAAGAAGAGTCTTTCGCTCGTCCGGCGTGGTGTGCAGCACCTGCCCCACCAGCGAACCGAGCGCACCACCGGTCGCGATGATCGGGCCCTCAGCGCCGAACGGGCCACCTGTTCCTATGGCAACCGCGGCGGACAGCGGCTTCAATATCGTCACCCTTGGCGAGATCTTGCTCTCGTTGGTGAGGATCTGCTCCATTGCCTCGGGAATGCCATGCCCGCGGATCGCGCCGGAGCCGTACCGCGCCATGATGCCAACGATGAGTCCGCCGATTACCGGGACAACTATCACCCACAGTCCGAGGTGATTGCCGAGCGGGGTAGCGTCCGCCGCGGAGAACCGCCCGTGGAAGGCGATGTTGGTCACCAGTCCGATCGCCGCCAGGAGGATGACCGCAACGGCGACCGCGGCTGCGGCTATGACTATCGCAAGAGCAGATATGACGAGTGTCCGGCGCTGCTCAACGTCGTAGTACGGTGGCGTTTCAAGGGGAACCGGTCGCGTCATCTTCGAAGAAAAGGGTAGCTGGTTCGTGGGCCGCGCCCATGAGCGCGGTAAGTTCGGTCAACTGGTACTCCAGGAGCACAAGCGTATCTGGTGACATAGACTCGAGCGCCCGGATCAGTCGTGCCTGAACCGTGGGTTGTTTTCCGT
Organism: Gemmatimonadales bacterium; assembly: GCA_038232435.1. Classification (GTDB taxonomy): domain Bacteria; phylum Gemmatimonadota; class Gemmatimonadetes; order Gemmatimonadales; family Gemmatimonadaceae; genus Fen-1247. The sequence continues at coordinate 23,715 of JBBSHV010000016.1, forward strand.
CCAGCAGCTCCCGACCGGCAGGCGTTACCTCGACCCGTGTGCGTCGCGCATCAGCTGCCGACTGAGCACGCGTAACTAGCCCCTTCGCCTCCAGGCGGGAAACGACCACGGAGACCGAGCTTTGATCCGTCATCGTCCGGGCAGCAAGCTCGTTCATGGATTCCGCCGGCGCCTGGCTCAGAAGCTGTAGCACGAAGTTCTGCGCACTGGTAAGTCCTGTGTCGCGCTCGATCTCGTTTGCCGAGGTGCGTAGCGTTCGGACCAGCCGCCTGATCGCATCGAGCGCGCCGCTGACGCCTGCGGGGTCGCTCAAGTCGGGATTGTATTGGAGCCCATGCAATAAGCTAACAACTTAGCTCACAACGACCTAGAGCTATGTAGTTCTTCCTCGGTAGTGTTGGATGCTCAGCGAGTCGGCCTCTTTCAGCTATCCCGCTTATGTTTGGAGACAATGCGGCTAGCGATAAGACTCACCACTGCGGCACTCGTGGCCGGCACCAGTATTCCATTCGCCGCTCGCGCGCAGGGCGCGGATGCGGAGCCGTGGCGCATTATCACCCCGCCGCAAGCAACTCTGGTGCTTGCCAATGACGGGTCGTTGGTGGGCGAGATCGGGCGTGAGCTACGCACCAGCGTGTCCATTCGCACGCTGCCCAAGTATGTGGGGCACGCGTTCGTGGCGGTGGAGGATCAGCGCTTCTACCAGCACAATGGCGTGGATCTCATCGGCATTGCCAGCGCCATCAAGGACGACATTCTGGGCGACCGGCGCGGGGCGAGCACCATCACCCAGCAGTTGGTGGGCAACATGCACCCCAGCGTGGTTGACCGAAGCGATAAGAGCCTCCAGCGCAAGATCCGCGAGCAGCAGGCTGCTCGGGAGATGGAGAAGCACTATACCAAGGAGCAGATCCTCGAGGGCTATCTCAACCAGATCGATTTCGGGCACGGCTTCTATGGAATAGA
>JBBSHV010000017.1:0-24371 GCA_038232435.1 Gemmatimonadales bacterium
AAACGGGACAGTGGGCCTTCGACAAATACCTCAGGACTCAGGCGGACGGGGCTAATCCTTACGTCTCTCCGCTACGTGCCAGTCTGACCGGGCTACCAGCAGCGACCGTAATCACCTCACAACCGGGTGTACTGCGCTCTGCAGGAAAGGCATACGCGGATAAGCTCGCAGCGGCGGGCGTCCCGGCGCCCCTGTGTATACCAGAACTACGACGGCGTGACGCATGAGTTCTTCAGCATGCAGGCGGTCCTGGGCCAGGCGAAAGCTGCGTTGGTGTTGGCCGCCGCCCAGCTGAAAAAGAGCTACGCCGCGTCATAGGAGTTTTAGCGCCTGCTTATCGTCCAGAGACGAAAGCGGGGCGCCTCCAAAGGCGCCCCGCTTTCGTTTGAATCACCCAATTTGTCAGCACCGACTTCGGCGCCACTAATGGCGGGGGCGGGATTTGAACCCGCGACCTTCGGGTTATGAGCCCGACGAGCTACCAGGCTGCTCCACCCCGCGTCAGTTCCTCAAATGTAGCTAACCGGCAACCGGTGTCAACGCTTGGCCGATACATTTCGCTACTGACGAATGAAGCAATCGCTCACAGTACTTCTCTCCGGCGCCGTCGATTACGCAGGGCTGTTTCCTCCCGCCGCGCTCGACATGCGCACCGCCGTGGCGGCGTATGCGGGATATCTCCGCGACCCCGCGCGTCTCATGCTCGGTCGTTTCATCGTACCCGTTGCTCGGCTGCGCGAGTTTGATGATGCCGCGGCTGCCATGTTGCCGCGCGGGGAAGGCGCCGACCCCTGGCGACTCAGCGCGCTGACCGGTCCCGATTTGAGCGCGGACATTGACCTCGCGCTCAAATTCAACTGCAGGCACTGGCGTGATTCGGATATCGGGCACGCCGAGATTGATGCGCTCGAGATAAAGGCGCAATCGCGCGCCGAGATCGGGTCAGCGATGAGCGCCATGCCGGGCCAGTTCACGCCTTTTTTCGAGATTCCTATCAGCGCCGATCCCGCGGAGTTGTTGGGCGAGATCCGCCGCACCGGCGCGAAGGCAAAAGCGCGCACAGGTGGGGTCACGGCCGAAGTATTTCCGGCCGCCGGAATGGTGGCGCGCTTCATGACGCGCTGCCGGGACGAGCGTGTTGGGTTCAAACTCACCGCTGGACTGCACCACCCACTTCGCGGCGACTATCGGCTCACCTACGCTTCCGATGCAGAGCTAGGCTCCATGTTTGGCTATCTCAACGCCTTCGTCGCCGCCGCGCTCGCCTGGAACGGTGCCGATGAGGCGCTCGTGCTAGATGCGCTTCGCACACCCCACGCGCACGAATTCGGTTTTGCTGACGCCGGTCTCTCGTTCCGCGGCCATCCTATGACACTCGCGGCGCTCGAAGACGCGCGCGCTAACTTCATCATATCCTTTGGCTCCTGCTCCTTTCGCGAGCCTGTCGATGAACTCGCTGCACTCTCACTCTCCTGAATGAACACGAACCTCACGCACGATCCAACGCTGCGGAGCTGGGTCGAGTCGGCCAATGAACCCGGCACCGATTTCCCGATTCAGAATCTTCCGTTCTGCATCTTTAGCGAAGACGATCCAGAGGCAATGTCGCGTGGCGGCGTCGCGATCGGGGACCAGATTGTCGACCTGGCGGTGTGCGCGGAGGCAAGTCTGTTTGGCGGTGGTGCCGCCAATGCAGTGTTTGCCGCGGCCCAATCGACGCTCAATGAGCTGATGTCGATGGAGCCGCGCGATGTTTCCGCGCTGCGCGCCGAGTTGAGCGCGATGTTGAGCGGCAACGGGGCCACGCACCGTGGGATTCCGTTACCGCGCAACTTGCTGCATCCGATGGACGGCGCCGTGCTGTACACGCCTGCGCGGATTGGAGATTACTCAGACTTTTACGCCTCGATTCACCACGCGACGAACGTGGGCAGCATGTTCAGACCTGATAATCCGCTGCTCCCCAACTACAAGTATGTCCCGATCGGCTATCACGGTCGCGCGTCGTCCGTGTCGATCGACTCCACGGTCGTGCGTCCACACGGTCAGACCAAGCCACCGGCCGATGCCGTGCCGTCTTTTGGACCGAGCACCCAGCTCGACTATGAGGTCGAGCTGGGTGCTTTTATAAGCCAGGGGAATTCACTCGGCAACGCAATCGGCATCGAGCGCGCGTCAGAAGCGATCTTCGGTTTCTGTCTCGTTAATGATTGGTCCGCGCGTGATATCCAGTCCTGGGAATACCAACCACTCGGACCGTTTCTCGCCAAGAACTTCGCGACCACCATCTCGCCCTGGGTCGTAACGCGCGAAGCGCTGGCGCCATTTCGGATTCCAGCGTACCAGCGTCCAGCCGGCGACCCGGCTCCGCTCCAGTATCTGAACGATGAGACAGATCAGGCTGAAGGTGGCTACGACATCACGCTCGAAGTGTGGCTCTCCAGTGAAGCGATGCGCGGCGCTGACATTTCCCCAGTACGTGTCAGCCGCGGTAACTTTCGCGATCTTTACTGGACGTTCGCGCAGATGCTGACGCACCACGCCAGCGGCGGATGTGACCTGCGCCCCGGAGATCTCATCGCTAGCGGCACCGTGTCGGGAACGGAGAGGGACTCACGTGGCTGCATGCTCGAGCTCACCTGGCGCGGCACCGAGCCAATCCAGCTCCCCGATGGAGAAGAGAGAAAATTCCTGGAAGACGGCGACGAGGTGATCATGCGCGGCTACTGCGAGCGCGAAGGCTCGGCCCGCATTGGCTTCGGCGAGTGCCGAGCGATGGTCGTCGCAGAGAATAGCTGATGCACACTAAGAAATCTGCGTCCCGCGTGCACGCGAAGCCGGCACCTGTCACGGGCGCAACTCCGCCGACACCCACCGCGCAGCTGGCCAGGCAACAGTCGCGCTTCTTCGAGGTGCGCAAGTCCGGCATTCAGGGACGTGGCGCTTTCGCGACGCAAACCATTCGGAAGGGACAGCGCATCATTGAGTACGAGGGTGAGCGCATATCTACCATTGAGGCCGACAGGCGTTACGACGAGAGCTCGATGAAGCGGCATCACACGTTTCTGTTCACCCTTGATCCACGAACGGTGATCGACGGCGCGATGGACGGCAACGAGTCTATCTACATCAACCACTCGTGCGATCCCAACTGCGAGGCAGTCATCACTGACGGTCGAATCCATATCCATGCAGTTCGGACAATTCGGGCCGGTGAAGAGCTCGGCTACGACTATCAGTACGAGCGCACCGGCGAGTCCGACGAGGAGCTGGAAAAGTTCTACAAGTGCCGCTGCGGCGCCGCGAAATGCCGAGGCAGCATCATGAAACCGGCGGCTCCCAAGACTCGGAAACGCGCCGGCGCCACCGCCAAGCAAAAAGGGTGAGCCGAGGGTGGGCCCGGCCCACGCTCGGGGCCGCCGGCCAACACAGCCGGCCAACGAGGCCGGCGATCAGGTCGTATGTTCCACAGAACCGGCCTGGCTATCTGGCGCCTGAACGGTCCATTGGCGAATATGCCAGAGGTCCGATCCCCCAGCACGATTGTCCCTTCCTCCTTCTACCCGACGCAATGACCAAGCGACATTTTCGCCCAGCCGTTGTCGCCGTGGCTCTCGCTGCGGCTACCACCGCAGGAGCGCAACAGGCGGCTTATCATCAGTCAAAGCCACTCGACCCGGCCAACCTGGACAAGACGTACCCTGCGTGCAAAAACTTCTACCAGTTCGCCAACGGCGGCTGGCTGAAGGGCAATCCCATTCCAGCGGCGTACGCCCAGTGGGGGAGCTTCAACGAGCTCGCCGATCAGAATACCGACAACTTGCGCAAGGTCCTGGACGACGCTGCCGCGCATCGCACCACCTCCCCTGACCCCGCGATCCGCAAGCTCGGCGCCTACTACGCGTCGTGCATGGATAGCACGGCAATCGAGAAGGCCGGCGCCGCTCCAATCCAGGGCGAGCTGCGAACCATCAGCGCCATCAATACTCCGGCCGAGGTGCAGCGATACCTCATCTCGCAGGCCGCCAAGGGCCAGCCGCTCCTGTTCAGCTTTGGCTCAACGCAGGACGCCAAGAATAGCACGGAAGTAATTGGAGGCATCAGGCAGGGCGGCATTGGTCTCCCGGATCGCGACTATTACTTCAACACGGACGCACGCACCGTTGCACTGCGCGACGCGTACGTGAAGCACATCGCGAACGATCTCGTCCTGGCCGGTGTTCCAACGGCCGCGGCCGCGACCGAAGCGGGTCGCATCATGGCACTCGAGACCGCCCTGGCGGCTTCGCATCTCACTCGCGTTCAGCAGCGCGATCCGGTTCTCACGTACAATCGCAAGTCCCCCGCTGAGCTGAAGGCGCTCGCGCCTGGGTTTGATTGGTCCGGTTACTTCGCGGCGCAGAACGTTCCAACCATCGCTGCCGTCGACGTACAGAATCCCAAGTTTGTAACCGCAGTCGATTCGCTGCTCAGAACCGTGCCGCCTAGCGGTTGGAAGGCTTACTTCACGTGGGTCGCGGTCCGCCGCTCCGCGCCGACGCTCAGCACGCCTTTCGTGAACGAAGCGTTCGCGTTCTCTCAGAAGCTGAGCGGTGCCAAGGAGCAGTTGCCGCGCTACAAGAAGTGCATCGCCGCCACGGACAATGCGATGGGGCAGGCGCTCGGCAAAGCATACGTTGATCGCTTCTTCACACCAGACGCGAAAGCGCGCGCGCTGCAGATGGTAACGAATCTCAAGACTGCCTTCCGCGATCGCATCGCCAGCCGTACCTGGATGAGCGATACGACGCGCAAGATGGCGTACGCAAAGCTGGACGCCTTCATGGACAAGATCGGCTATCCGGACAAGTGGAAGGATTACACCGCGCTCGCGATTTCGCCGACCAACTCGTACTACAAGAATTCGGTGTCGGTGGCCGCGTTCGACAACTCGGATGACAACGCCAAGATCGGAAAACCCGTTGATCGTACCGAGTGGGGAATGAGCCCGCCGACAGTGAACGCTTACTACAATCCATCGCTGAACGAGATCGTGTTCCCGGCCGGGATCCTACAGCCGCCGTTCTTCGATCCCAAGGCGGACGACGCGGTGAACTATGGTGGTATGGGCGCCGTCATCGGTCACGAGATGACCCACGGCTTCGATGACGAGGGCGCGCAGTACGACGCTCAGGGAAACCTGAAGACCTGGTTCACTGACGCCGATCTGGCGAACTTCAAGACCAAGACAGCGTCGTACGCCAGCCAGTTCGACAAGCACACCGTTCTGGACTCCTTGCACGTGAACGGTAAGCTCACCAACGGCGAGAACATCGCCGACCTGGGCGGACTCACGATTGCGTATGCCGCACTGGAGAAGGCGCTCGCGCAGAAGGGACACTCCGAAGTCATAGATGGCTTCACGCCTCAACAGCGTTTCTTCCTTGCGTGGGCACAGATCTGGCGCAACAACACTACGCCTGAGACTGCCCGTCTTCGCATCGCGACTGATCCGCACAGTCCGGGTGAATGGCGCACGAACGGACCGTTGGCCAACATGCCCGAGTTCGCGAAGGCGTGGGATTGCAAGGCTTCGGACCCGATGAATCTTCCCACCGCGGAGCAGGCCGCGATCTGGTAAGGACTCGAAATTATTTGGCGGCTGGGGACTTCCCAGTAATGGGTGGTCCGCAGCCGTCTGACTCAAAGCTTGGTGGCACGATGCAAGTGACAGTTGAAACCGCCGCATTCAACCGCTCAGCGGTGGGAAGATTGTGACGAGCCCATTCTTTTATCGGGTCACGAATTCGATTCGCGTCACCGTGCGTCCGGTCTACCTGCGGGATCGTTCAGATCCGGCGGCTCAGCACTACGTCTTCGCTTATTTCGTTCGCATCGAGAACGTTGGCGAGCTGGCCGTCCAGCTCCTCTCGCGTCGCTGGTTGATTCACGACGAGGCGGGCGAGGACACTGAAGTAGTCGGCGATGGCGTTGTCGGTGAGCAGCCCGCGATCGCTCCCGGTACGGTCCACGAGTACCAGAGCTTCTCGATCCTGAAGAGCGGCGAGGGGTTCATGGAAGGTGAATACTTCTTCATCCGCTCCGACGGGACCAACTTTGCCGCGGAAATTCCGCGTTTCGTACTCAGTGCGACGCGGTCGCCGACTCTCCCGTCCTGACGTTCCCGGCTCGGCTGGGCGCTACCGTGCAGCCTCGGCGCACCCCCATGGTCGCGCCGTCCACGTACCGGGGCGGCCGGCCGATCGGACAGATAGTACGGCACTACCGAGTTGCCTTCCACTGTGTACAGAACCGCGCCCGGCCTTCGCCCGCCAGTGATCTCCACGGCGGGACGGTCCACCAGAATTTCGCGTGGGTAGTAGAGTCGCTGATCGTCGATGACGTAGCGACCCGGGTATAGGTAGCTCAGCCGCGGCGGGCGGAGTGACCGTCTGTCATATTCGTCGTAGGGATCGCGTTCAATCTCGACCGAGCGATATCGGCGTGCGCCGGCGGACAGTAGCAGTACCACCAGCGCGTCTCGATCGTCGCGCCCCGCGACCGCCAGATCTGCGCGGCCATCGTCGTTGAAGTCGCCTACCACCGCCCAGGGCGTCTGGCGTGGCGTGAAGTCCTGCCTTGAGAGCTGCCAGTCGTAGTCGTCAGTGGCCCACGGTTCAAAGTCGCGATTGTAGCGGTCCAACGCATCTTCCATCGCCGGCGGCATATCCACTCGCCACCCTCCATCTGCGTCCCGATAGATCACCGGTCGAGGCTCGTCCCGGCTCGGGCGTCGCTGAGCGGCGGCGCTTAATAGCGGAAATGCCGCCGCAAACGCGGCCAGCATGAGGATGCGATGGCGGGTACACATGGTTTATTAGTCTCGGCACCGACCGGGGCGGAACGACAGTTGCGGACAGAAGACAGCAACATGGCCAAAATTTACGACGTGAGTGTGCCCATCCGCGACGGCGGTCTCGTGTATCCGGGCAATCCTCAGATCCACGTTGCCTTGCAGCAGGCGGTAGCGAAAGGTGCTGGCGCGAACGTATCCAACGTTGAGTTCGGCTCGCACACGGGTACCCACGTCGACGCCTCAAAGCACTTCTTTGACGACGCCCAGACCGTCGATCAGATACCACTCGAGACGCTCATGGGGCCTGCCGTAGTGCTTGAGTTCAGCGAGGATGTTCGTGCCGTCACCAGGAGCGATCTCGAGACAGTTGGGTTGGGGGGAGCCGAGCGTGTGCTGTTGAAGACGCGCAACTCCAACTACCTCACCCAGGACCCGACGTTTCACCCGGATTACACGTACCTCGCGCCAGATGGCGCTGAGTTCATGGTCGCGAACGGCGTGAAGCTTGTCGGGATCGACTACCTCTCTATCGAGCAGTTCCATTCCGGCCACCACCTCACGCACCTCACTCTCCTGCGCGCCGGCGTGGTCATCGTGGAGGCGCTCAACCTGAACGGAATAGCACCGGGCAAGTACGAGCTGCGCTGTTTACCTCTCAAGCTGGCTGGAGCCGACGGCGCGCCTGCGCGTGCGGTGCTCATTGGCGAGTGACTCCGGTGAGTAACTCCAGTGAGTAACTCAAGTGAGCAACTCGCGGGAGGAGGGGTACGCACCGTCTACTCGAGCGGGGTGGAGCCCGTGCGCACAGGATTGGCGGGGTTGGGCGTTACCACTTCTAACCAGTGAATTGCATGCAACTAGCGATGATAGGACTCGGAAAGATGGGCGGCAACATGACAGAGCGGCTGCTCCAGGGGGGTCACTCCGTTGTGGTGTACGATCGCAGTGAGGAGGCGATTCAGCGCACCGTCGCGTTGGGCGCGACAGGCGCGCAGAGTCTGGAGAATGTCGTCTCCAAACTGAGCGCACCGCGCATCGTTTGGATCATGGTCCCAGCCGGCAATCCGGTGGATGAGACCATTGCTACGCTCGTCCCGCTGCTGCAGAAGGGGGACGTGATTATCGACGGTGGGAACTCCAACTTCCACGACACCGTCAGGAGAGGCAAGACGCTCGCGGAGCAGGGAATAGAGTTCGTCGACGCGGGAACGAGCGGCGGGATCTGGGGCCTGGAGATTGGGTACTGCGAGATGGTGGGCGGGTCCGATGCCGCGTTCGCCCTCTGCGAGCCGATCTTCAAGACGCTCGCGCCGGAGAACGGTTACGCACATGTGGGTCCCACCGGCGCTGGGCACTATGTGAAGATGGTGCATAACGGAATCGAATACGGATTGCTGCAGGCATACGCGGAAGGTTACGAGGTATTGCACGCCTCCACCGAGTTCAATCTCGACCTGCACCAGATCGCTACGCTCTGGAATCAGGGCTCGGTTGTCCGCTCCTGGATCAATGAGCTGGCCGAGCGAGCGTTCGCGCGCGATGGCGGGCTCACCGACATCAGAGGGTACGTGGATGATAGCGGGGAAGGGCGTTGGACGGTTCAGGAAGCGATCGATCTCAACGTGCCGGCGCCGGTCATCACGCTATCGCTCATCATGAGGCTACGCTCCAGGCAGACCGATAGCTTCAGTGCCAAGGTAATTGCGGCGCTGCGGAACGAGTTCGGCGGGCACGCGGTGAAGCACCAATGAGCGAGTCTATGAGCGATTCCGCGGCCGACTCAGCGACAGGATCGGCCGCGCAGGCTGTAGCCGAGTCGGTCGCCGAGTCGGTCGCCGATCGAGTGGTTGCGCCGGTGATCGCGCCCTTGGCAGTGCGCATCGCCAAAGATGCCAATGGTGAGGGAGACAAGCCGATCGCGGAGCCATCCAGGGTCGGCCAGCCGCAGAGAGCCGAACCTTGCACGATGGTGATACTGGGGGCCGGGGGCGATCTCACCAAGCGCAAACTCTTCCCCGCGATCTACGAGCTGGCCCACCAGAATCTTCTCTCCGAAGATTTCGCGCTTTTGGGGCTCGTGCGCGATTCCGTTAGCAATGAAGCCTTCCGCGAAGGAATGCGGCAGGCCATCACTTCGTCGGAAGATATCCACGGCTTCGACGAAGCAGTTTTCGCGCGCTTGGCCGCACGCTCGTTCTCCGTTGTCGGCGACCTGACCGATCCCAAGGCGTACGACGACGTAAGAGCGAAGCTTGCCGAAATCTCGTCAACACTCACTCTATCCAACGACAATACGCTGTTCTACCTGGCTGTTCCGCCCAGCGTATTCGAGACGGCCCTGGAGCACCTGTGTGACAGCGGTCTGCTGCCTCGGGTGCTTTCGGGCGAGGAGCGTCCGTGGAAGCGCGTTGTGATTGAGAAACCGTTCGGACACAGTCTGGAGACCGCACTGGAGCTGAACAGACTTGTGCTGGACCGGCTCGCCGAGCATCAGGTATACCGGATAGACCACTACCTTGGCAAGGAGAGCGTTCAGAACATTCTCGTGTTTCGCTTCGCCAATGCGCTTTTCGAGCCTCTATGGAATCGGCAGTACATCTCGCAGGTACAGATCACTGCCGCGGAAACCGTGGGCATCGAGGAACGGGGCAAGTATTACGAGGAAGCAGGCGTGGTGCGCGATATGTTTCAGAACCATCTCTTGCAACTGCTCACGCTGGCTGCGATGGAGCCGCCTATCGCCGCTTCGGGTGATGCGGTCCGCGACGAGAAGGTGAAGGTGCTGCGCTCGATCCGTCCGTTGCTGGCGGATGGAGCGCCGGCCGCGGTGCGCGCGCAGTACGCGAGTGGAAACGTGAAGGGGAAGCCGGTCGTGGGCTATCGGCAGGAACCGAACGTCGACCCGCGCTCAATAACACCAACGTACGCGGCGCTCCGCGTGTTCATCGACAACTGGCGATGGCAGGGAGTGCCGTTCTATCTGCGCTCCGGCAAGGGGATGCCCAAACGATGCACCGAGATCGCATTCGAGTTCCGCACTCCGCCCAATCTCATGTTCGGCCGAGACTCGGGCGGCATCCGCCCGAACGTTCTGGTGATTCGTATTCAGCCGGACGACGGAATCTCTTTGCGCTTCGAGGTCAAGACACCCGGTGTAGCATACGAGATGCAGCCTGGCATCGAGATCAGTCCTGTCGACATGGAGTTCTGCTATTCTGAGGCGTTCGGGGAGGATATTCCGCCGGCTTATGAGACTCTGCTTCTCGACTGCATGGTCGGCGATCAGACGTTGTTCACACGTAGCGATGAGGTCGACATGCAGTGGAAGGTGATCGATCCACTCCTGACTTTCTGGGCCAATCGCGCCGATCGGCAGATCCCCACTTACGAGGCGGGAACGTGGGGTCCCAAAGAAGCGGATGCACTGTTGGCGAGAGACGGACACGTTTGGCGTTGAGGCCGGCGGCCGTTGCGGCGCTCGTCTGGATCTCAGCTTGTGGGGAGCGCACAGGGAGCGCGGATGCTGGTGGGCAGTCCAGCGCGACAGCCTCGGTAGTACCGGCAACTACATCCGAGACGTGGCGTGCGCGCGCCGCTGATGAACCGGAGATCGCGGCTTGGTTGCATCTTCGCGCCGCCTCGCAAACGGCGGACATCGCCGAGCGTACGCGGCTGTATAAACTGGTCGACATACCCGTCGCGCGTGATCGAGTACCATGGGTCGAAGCTCAGGCGCGCGAGCACTTCGGCGACCTTGCCGGGGCGCTACGGGCCTATCGGGATCTCCCCGCCCCTATCAGCGTATTCCGATTGCGTGCGGCGCTTGCCGCGGCTCCAGCCACCGATGCCGCCGGTCGCGACTCGGTGCGGCACGACATTGTCCAGTTTATCTCGTCGGCGAGTGACGCAGAGTTGGTGCGCGATGGGTACGCGCTTTTCGACAGGCTGTTTCCGCGGCCTCTGGCCACCGAGCAACTCGCAATCGGAAGAGCAGCGGCACGTGTTGGCGCGTGGGGCAGGGCGCGGAGCGGGTTCGAGCACGCGGGAAGCATCGATCGGCTCGCGCCAGAAGATCGCTTCGCGTACGCGACCTCGCTCGTACGCGCAAACCAGGACGGTCGCGCGGCTTCGGCCTTTCTCGGCGTAGCTTCGCCGCCGCCGCTCCGGAGTGCGGCACGCTTTCAAGCCGCGCGCTCGCTGCTCGGGGCTGGTAATGCTTCGCGCGCTCGCTCGCTCCTGCGCGAGCTGCGGCACGGATCCGATACCACGGCGGCCGCGGCACTCAGCCTGCTCGCCGATCTCGCCTCCGACGATGGAGACGACGCCGCCAGTCGCTCGCTCCTGCTCGAAGTGGTAAAACTTTTCCCGAATAGTCGCTTCGCACCGACAGCACGTTTCAACGCGGCGTTGATCGCACTTATTCTGGACCAGCCAGCCAGGGCAAACAGTGAGCTGGGCAGTCTCGTTGCTTCGCCCGAGGCAGGAGTTGCGGCAGCGTACTGGCGCGGTCGCGCGCAACAGGCACTCGGTGATGCGGCCTCCGCGCGTCTCGCATGGCGGGACGTTATCGCTCGCGACTCTACCTCATACTACGCCACGCTCGCCGCGGCCAGATTGGGGACACGCAGCTTGCACGCGGCTGCCGTTTCGTCCGGCTACCCTCGCGTCGCCGCGGTGGATAGCGCGGTGGTACGCATAGGTCTTCTGCGTCAGCTCGGAATGACGCCCGAGATTCAGTTCGAGAACGAGCGGCTCTTCCGCGACGCACCGTCGGACTCGGCGCGCCTACTCGCGACCGCCGCCATGTTCGACGCAAGTGATCAGACGGGGAAGGCAATCGCATTAGGGCGCCGTGCGCTCGCGACGCAGCGGCCGTCAGCCGCGATATTCCGCTTGATATATCCCGTCGCGGTACGCGACACGATAATCGCGCAATCCCGCGCTGCCGACATCGACCCGGCGCTTGTCGCCGCGCTCATTCGGCAGGAGTCGAGCTTCAACCAGCGCGCTACATCGTCCGCCGGCGCGCGCGGGTTGATGCAATTGATGCCGAACGTGGCACGGTCGATCGCCGTCAGTGCTGGCATAGCGCCGTGGTCCGCAGCTCTGCTGTACGATCCAGGCATCAACGTGATGCTCGGAGTGCGGCATCTTGCGCCACTTATCCGAAGCCAACCGGATCTGCCACGCGTGCTCGCCGCCTACAACGCTGGCGAGTCACGCGTTACCCGGTGGGCGCGCAAGCGTGGCGCCGCTGACCCGGAAATGTTTACTGAGCGGATACCGTTCGCCGAGACCCGCGACTACGTGAAAGTCGTGCTGCGAAACCGCGAATTTTACCGGGCGCTGTATGCCTGGTGAACTCGATTGCGTCCTCGATCAGCGTGTACGCTACAGGTACTACGAAGAGCGTCAGGACCGTCGATGTGATTAGTCCGCCGATAACGGCACGCGCGAGCGGCGCGCGCTGATCCGCGCCCGGCCCCAATGCCAGGGCGAGCGGAATCATTCCGAAGATCATCGCCGTAGAGGTCATGATGATTGGCCGGATGCGAGTGCGTCCCGCGTGTAGCAGCGCTTCCATCCGCTCGGTACCACTCTCCCTGCTCTGGATCGTGAAGTCCACGAGCAAGATTCCGTTCTTCACAACCAGCCCCATGAGCATGATGATTCCAATCATGCTCATGATGTTCAGATTGCTGTGCGTGACCAGTAGCGCTAGCGCCACGCCAATGAAGCTGAGCGGTAGCGACATCAGGATCGAGAACGGCTGCAGAAACGAGCCGAACAGAGACGCGATGATCAGATATATGAACACAACAGCGAGCAGCAGCGCGGCACCGATGTAGCCCTTGGTTTCGTTCAGGTTTCGTACGTCGCCGCCGAAAACCGTGTGATAACCCGCGGGCAGCCCGACGGCGTCGATTGCTTTCTGCACCTGTTGCGCAACATCGCCCACGTTGTAACCGGGAAGTACGCCGGCGGAAATGGATACCTGTCGCTCCAAGGAGCGCCTGTCTATCTGCTGTGGCCCCGCCGCGAGGCTGATATCGGCGACCTGGGACAGTGGCACAATGATGGGACGTCCGGACGACGGATCGGAGTTGGCGCTCGCGATTGGAATGGACGAGACGTTGTCCACAGATTGCCTGAGTGAATCCGGATACACGACTATTACATCATGCGAAAATCCGTTGCTGTCCTCCCACTGTGTAGCACGCTGCCCGGTGAACAGTGGCTGAAGCGTGCTCGCGACCGCCGCGATGCCGACCCCCGAAGCCCACGCGCGCTCGCGGTCCACGTCCACGTTCAACTGCGGTATGTTGCCCTGGTCGCTCGAGTTTGGCTCGGCTACGCCGGGAACACTGCGTATCGCCTCGAGAATTTGCGCGGCCGATATCTTGAGCCGCGACTGCTCCGGCCCCTGCACGTTGATCTGAATGGGCTGTCCTCTGCCGCCAAAGATCGACGAAGCGTTCTGGATGACAGGCGTGATTCCGGGTATCTGCTTGAGCTCGCCACGCAGGCGGTTCTGAATGTCCTGAAGCGATGCTGAGCGCTCGCCGGATGGTTTGAGCTTGACGTAAATTGAGCCGGAATTGGGGGTGCCGCGCAGCCCCGATCCAATCGTGGTGTACGCGAACTGGACCTCGGGCTGCTTCCTGAGGAAGCCGGAAACTTGCTGCGTGCGACCGACAGTGTAGTCCAGCGTGGAGCCCGGCGCGGTAGTCACTCGCACGTTGAACTCGTTCGAGTTCGTGTCCGGGAGCCACGTGAAGCCGAGCCTGGACGTGATCGCCAGCGCGATCACCACTGACGCCACCGCGCCGCCGATGATCATTGCACGGTGCTTGAGCGCCCATTCAAGCCACCCTGGGTATCCGTCCGCCATCCGCTCGAACCAGGCGTTGAACTTGAGCGCAACTTTGCGGATCGGGTTTCGAACCTTACTGTAGTTTACCTCGCCGCCGTGCCCCGTTTCGTGCTCCAGTTCGGGGTCCGGCCACACACTCGAGAGCATCGGATCGAGCGTGAACGACACGAAAAGCGAGACGAGCACCGCAAACGCCACGGTCACGCCAAACTGGAAGAATATCTTGCCGATAATTCCGCCCATGAACGCCACTGGAATGAACACCGCCATCACCGCGAGCGTGGTAGAGATCACCGCCATCCCAATCTCGTCTGTCCCCTCCATCGACGCGCGTACGTGATCCTTACCCATCTGCACGTGTCGCACGATGTTTTCTCGCACTACAATGGCGTCATCGATGAGCAGTCCGATCGCCAGCGATAGCGCCAGCAGCGTCATTGTGTTCACCGTGAAGTTGAACAGCCACATGATGAAAAACGCCGATATCACGCTGACCGGCAGCGTCAGCCCCGTGATAATCGTGGAGCGCCATGAATTGAGGAACAGGTACACGATGGCGATCGTGAGGATCGCGCCCAGCAGGATGTTGAGCTGCACATCGGAAAGTGAATCGCGAATCCTTTGCGAGTCGTCCCGGATCACCGTCAGCTTCACGTCACTCGGGACCACGTTCTCCAGATCCGCGACCGCAGCCCGCACCGAATCGGCGACAGCAACGGTGTTGGACCCGGCAATCTTCTGAATGTCCAACGCCACCATTGGGTTGCCGTTGAGGAGCGCGGCCGTGCGCTTGTCCGCGGTTCCATCCACCACGGTTCCCAGATCGCGCAGATGCACCGGCGAACTATTGCGCACCGCGACGACAACGTCCCCGAATGCTTTCGGGTCTACCACTCGGCCACGAATGCGCACGAGCGTCTCCGTGGCGCCCCGGTCAATCCGGCCCGCGGGAACTTCCTGATTCTCTCGCTGCAATGCGGTTATCACTTCCGGCGGCGTGATCCCGTACGAGCGCATTGCGTCGGGATTCAGCTCAATTCTTATCGTCCGCTCCTCCCCGCCCGAGAGATTGACGGCCGCGACGCCCGTGACCGCTTCCAGCCTTTGCGTGATCGCCTGCGATGCCAGATCTGTCAGCTCCC
The DNA here is from genome assembly GCA_038232435.1 of Gemmatimonadales bacterium. Taxonomy (GTDB): domain Bacteria; phylum Gemmatimonadota; class Gemmatimonadetes; order Gemmatimonadales; family Gemmatimonadaceae; genus Fen-1247. The sequence goes on from JBBSHV010000017.1 coordinate 14,852, forward strand.
GTACGGGGCGGGCAGGGCTCTGCACCGCGATGGACATGATCGGTGAGTCGTTCGGGTCGAAGTGCGCTACGATGGGCTCCTCGATCTCCGGCGGCAGTGACCGCCGTATGCGCGCTATCTTGGCCTGCACGTCCTGCTGCGCCGCAAGAACATCGACGCCAAGGTTGAGCTGAACGCGCACGAGCGAGATACCGTCGAGCGACGTTGACGTCAGCTCGTAAATCCCCTGAACGGTATTGAGCGCCTGTTCGATCGGGCGGGAAACGTCGCGCTCCATTACCTCCGGCGAAGAGCCTCGATAACTGGTCTGCACGATCACGATCGGGTACGTGATATCGGGGTATTCGTCGATCGCGAGGCGCTTGTACGAGACCACGCCAAGCACGACCAACGCCACCACCATCATGGTGGCGAATACTGGATGTTTGATTGATACGTCGGATATGAACATTATCTACTCCCCGCCCGTGAGCGGTCGCCCCCGATCACCTGTACCTTTGCGCCGGCCGAGAGTGTGCCAACGTTGCCTGAGATCACCTTGTCGCCCGGGTTCAGCCCCGATGTTACCTGGCTCTTGCCGGAGCGGTTGTCCACCATTCCAACCGCCACGTTGGCCTGCTCCACTACTCCCGTGTTGATCCGATACACGTACGATCCGGCGCTATCGGTGCCCTGATGCAGTGCGGCAGTTGGGATCACCAGCGCCCCGCTCACCGTGGTCACGAGCACCGTTCCCGTCGCGAGACTATTCCCCTTAATCGATCCGTCGGCATTGTCCACGTCGACGTACACCGTGATCGAGCGGCTCGCGGGGTCTATCGTTGGGCTCACGCGCGCAACACGTCCAACTCGATCCTGACCTTCCACTGAGAACATTACGCGCTGACCCACCTTGATTAGCGAAGATTGACGCTCGGGTACAGTTGCGGCGAGCTCCAGCGTGAGATTGCGTACAAGCGTGAACATGGATGCGGCGCGCGCGAGGTGCTCACCCACATCCACCGTCTTTGCGGCGATAATCCCGGATATCGGCGCCGTCACACGCGTGTCGCGAGCGGTGATGGAAGCGACGCTCTGAGTCGCACTTGCCGCCGCCAGTCGTGCTGTCGCAGCGTTCACCTGCTGCTGTGCGGTGCGGAAATCCGCTTCGGAGACCGCGCCCGCGTGATACAGATCGGTTGTCTGTTTGAGATTCCACTGTGCTTGCGATAGATCAGCGCGCGCTGCCGCGCTGCCGGCCTGTGCGCTCGCCGCGCTGCTCTGTTCAGCCACCGCCTCGAACTGCGCGAGCAGTTGTCCCTTGGACACGTGCTCACCCTCCCGCACGTACACACCTGTAACGTCACCGTCGATTCGCGCCCGTACGTCCACTGTCTCGATCGGCCGCAGTGTTCCGGTTATGGCGATGCCATTGGAAATGGGTGCTGTCTGCGCAACGGCAACATCGGTGGGCGCGATTACGACCGTGCGTGCTGCGCGACCTCCAGCGGATCCCCCCCGGGGGTTCGCGGCCTTCGCGTCTTCAGCACCCTTGCCGCAGCCGACGACGCCAATAGATCCAACAACGGCAACAGCCGCAACGACCGCGGCGAGGCCGCCGTTAACGAGGCGGGATCGTATCTGCGACATGGTCGTTCGAAGGAAGAGGAAGCGGCCGCCCCTGCGCCTGCGCCAGGGTCGCCACCGCGATGTAAACATCATACAGAGATCGGGCTTCATTGGTTTCGGCTGTCGTCAGCGCGATCTGCGCGTCGGCTACTTCTAACTGCGTCGACAGACCGCGCGAGAAGCGTAACGTGGCGAGCTGGAATGCCTCCGCTGCCTCGCCGACACTCTGCTGCCGTGCATCGTACTGTGCGCGTGCGCGCGCCAGATCCGTCTTCACTCTAGCGACGTCGTTGTACACGCGCTCGCGCGTCTCCTCCAACTGAGCTTCGGCGAGCCGCGCCTGTGCGCCTGCGAGATCGATCGCACCTTTGTTCTGAAGACCGTCGAAAATCGGCCACGAAACCACGAAGCCGAACGAGCGGTCGCTGAAGAAGCCGCCGTTCTGGCTGGTGCAGACGCGCGTGGGATCCGTTCCAGCCGCGCACGGCACCACCGCCAGACGGCCGAGCCCCGATGGGAATGCGCTTCCACCCACGGGAAAGGCGCTGTAACCCGTATTGAAATTGAAGGACACTGATGGGAGAAGCGCCGCGCGGGCGACGGAGATCCCGAGTTGTCGAGCACGCGCGATCTGCGCTGCCGACTGAATCGCTGGGCGCTTTTCCGGACCCACCGTTGTATCGACAGTCGCGAGCACATCCCGGATCGCGGTCGAATCGATCGTCGTCGTGAGCGCGAGCGGCTGAGCGGTCGGGACGTTGGTGAGACGACGCAATTCCAGAAGCGCGATCTGTGCGTTTTCTTGCGCCTGTAGCAACTGCGGTTCGATGTTGGCCAGCTCTACCCGCGCGCGCAGCACGTCGTACCGAGAGAACCGCCCGGCCTGTTGAAATTGTTCCGCCTGTCTCGCTCGTGCCGCCGCTTGGTCGTATGCCTGCCGCTGGATCTGCACGACACGGTTTGTGAAGAGCACGTTCAGATACGCTGATTGCGTTTGCAGATCAGTTACCGACCGAGCTTCGGCCAGGTCCTGCCGTGACGCCGCGGTAACGGCATGCGCTGCGCGCACGCCGTTCACTATGCGTCCGCCCTGAAACAGCGACTGCGACCCGCTGATGGACGTGTTGTACGTGTATGGCTGGTTGAAGACCGATCCGACGGCCTGACCGCGGGCGCTGGCGACGGTTCGGTTCTCCGTTGCGTTCAGCCCGATGTGCGGCAGTCCAGCCGAGCGCGCGATGGTGACCTGAGCACCAGTCGCGTTCACATTCGCGCGCGCTATCCTGACCTCCTCACCGAGCCGGTCAGCTCTTCGTACAGCGTCGGACAGCGACAGCCGGACGGTATCGGAGGTCGTCGCGGTTCGCGTCTGCGCCGCTAGGGTTGCGGTTGCGACAGTAAACGCAAAAGCTGTGATGAGGAATTGGAGCCAGTTACGCATTGTCCGTCATACGCGCCCGGGTGGTGAAACGTTCTCCCCGGACCGGACGTCTCCTCCGCGTCCCTCGCTCCGACGCTACTCCTCGACGCGGCCCTTACGCTTTGACTTCCGTCCCTTGATCACGTCGAGCAGCCGGGTCAGCGGCAGCGTGAACAGCGGCGTCAGCATCAGCCCCAGTAAGCTGTTGATCCAGATGAGCCCGATGTAGAAGGCAATCAGCCCGATGGAAACCCAGAGGGTGCCAAGTGGGCCATGCGCCTCAACTCCCAGATGTCCCTGCAGCATGGAAGCGACTGTTGAACGTTGCGGATGATACCCGGTGCATTGCCGCCCACCGGCGGCCAAACGGTAACTTAACACCATGAAGGGAGATGTCGGCAGCGTCGAACGCGTACGAGCGCGGCTCGCAGCGCTCGGGTTGGCGTGCGAAGGGCCGTGGCTACTGGCGGTTTCCGGCGGCGCCGATTCGATGGTCATGCTGGACGCCGCTTTGGACACGATACGTGCACCCGACCTGATCGTCGCCACATTCGACCACGGCACCGGCCCATCCGCCGCGGCGGCGGCTGCGCTCGTGCAACAAACCGCGGCGAGTGCCGGCATCCGGTGCGTGCGTGGCTCTGCTTCGCGCCCCGTCAACAGCCGTGACACTCGCGGCACCGAGGCCGAATGGCGCATGCAGCGATGGAAGTTTCTGACCCAGACGGCCGCCCAAGTCGGTGCTCATGTCGCTACCGCGCACACGCGGGATGACCAGATCGAGACAGTTTTCATGCGCGTCCTCCGCGGCGCCGGTGCGCGCGGGCTCGCCGGGCTCGGGGCTTCTTCACCAATCGCCCGGCCCCTTCTGGACATCACCCGCGCAGACGTGCTTTCCTACGCCTCAGAGCGGCACATCACATTTGTGACCGACCCATCCAACGCTGACCGGCGGCACCTGCGGAACCGAGTGCGCCTGGACCTGTTGCCCGCGGTTGAGGCGCGCAGTCCTGGCTTTGGACTGGAACTGCTCAACATAGGATGCCGGGCAGCGGACTGGCGCGCGCAGATCGAGGCCGTCGCCCTTACCTTTCACATGATGACCGACAATGCCGGACTGCACTCCTTCGCACGGCCACCCCTGCGCGTCTTCCCTGTCGCTTCGCTCCGCGTGTTATGGCCTCCTCTGGCGGCTCGGGCGGGGGTAATCATGGATCGGCGCGGAACCGAGCGGCTTGCCAAGTTTACTATAGAGGGTGAAACGGGACAGGCTGTTCAGCTGGCCGGCGGCATCGAGGTCACACTATCGCGTGAGGCGATCAACTTCCGTCAGCGCTCGCCTCGTGGTTAATGCCGATCCGCGCCTGGCTGGGCGCAAGGTCGCACGCATTGCGTTCGACGAGCCAACAATCGCTGCACGCGTTAAGGAACTCGGCGAGGAGATCACCGCGGCTTACCCGAACGGCGATCTCCTGGTTCTGGGCTTGCTCAAAGGAAGCTTTATCTTCCTGAGTGATCTCGTTCGCCACATCGTGCGTCCGCTCCAGGTCGACTTTCTCGTAGCTTCCAGCTACGGCGATGCCACGGTTTCGAGCGGCAACGTACGATTGCTTTATGATCCTGAAACTACGCTCGAGGGAAAGCACATTCTCCTCGTTGAAGACATAGTTGACTCGGGCCGCACGCTTAGCGTCCTGATGGATTTACTGGCTGTCCGGCAGCCCAAGTCACTCGGAATTTGTGCATTGCTCCATAAGCGCATAGCCACGCACCTGCGCTATGAAGTTGGATTTGTCGGTTTTGACGCTCCGCATGAGTTTATTGTCGGGTACGGCCTCGACCATGCAGAGAATTTTCGTCACCTGCCTTACATAGCGAGCCTAGAATAGATGGCGCTCACACGTCCCAAGGGCAATGGCCCGAAGAAGCCCTTTAGCTGGGCCAGTTTCTCCAAAACCCTCGCGCTCTGGGTGCTGCTCCTGCTCATCCCAGTCGTGTTCATCACGTACTCGGGCGGCGGATCAGACGCCGCGGCCAAGATCATCTGGACGCAATACTCCCAGCAGCTCGATCGCGGCAACATTAGTAAGATCACCGTCGAAGGCGGTAACACCGTCACGGGCGAGTTCAAGGAGCCGGTATCGGTCAGCGGCCATGCCGTGAAGCGTTTCACGCTCATATTGCCGGCGGAGCTGTCGCATGACGATCTGGCTCAGCTCAAGGCGAACAACGTTCAGATCGAGGCGGAGGGCGCTCATACGTCCCCGTTCGGCTTTCTGATCAGCTTCCTTCCATATCTCCTTCTCATCGGCTTCTGGATCTTTCTCTTCAAGCAGATGCAGCAAGGGGGATCGCGCGCGTTTTCATTCGGTAAGTCCAAGGCCAAGCTCCTCACCGCGGACACGCCCAAGGTCACATTCGCCGATGTCGCTGGCGCTGACGAGGCCAAGGTCGAGCTGCAGGAGATCATCGAGTTCCTGAAGGACCCGGCCAAGTTCACCAAGCTGGGTGGCCGCTTGCCCAAGGGTGCGCTGTTGGTCGGCCCACCGGGCACGGGCAAGACGTTGCTTGCTCGCGCTGTCGCGGGTGAAGCTGGGCGTCCGTTCTTCTCCATGTCCGGTTCCGATTTTGTCGAGATGTTTGTCGGCGTGGGCGCGAGCCGAGTGCGCGACCTGTTCGAGCAGGGTAAGGCGCAGGCTCCCTGCATCATCTTTATTGACGAGATCGATGCCGTTGGGCGTCATCGCGGCAATGGTATGGGCGGCGGGCACGATGAGCGCGAGCAGACGCTCAACCAGTTGCTAGTCGAGATGGACGGCTTCGAGTCCAACGAAGGTGTCATCTTGATCGCGGCGACAAATCGTCCCGATGTGCTGGATCCCGCACTGCTCCGGCCCGGCCGCTTCGATCGACAGATCGTTGTCGATCTGCCCGATCTGCGGGGTCGCGAAGGAATTCTCCGCGTGCATCTTCGCAACAAGCCGATAGCTGATGACGTTCAGATCGGAACTATTGCGCGCGGTACGCCCGGAATGGCTGGAGCCGATCTGGCCAACCTGGTCAATGAAGGCGCATTGCTCGCGGCGCGCCGGAATCACGACAAGGTCTACATGGCCGATCTGGAAGACGCCAAGGACAAGGTCATGCTCGGCGCGGAGCGCAAGTCCATGGTGATGAAGGACGATGAGCGTCGCCTCACCGCATACCATGAGGCGGGACACGCAATCTGCACCATCAAGGTCAAGGGCAACGACAGGTTGCACAAAGTCACCATCGTGCCACGCGGCCGCGCCCTGGGTTTGGCATTCACGCTGCCCGACGATGACCGCGTCTCAATCACGCGCGAACAGCTCAAGGCGACCCTGGTCAAGGCCTACGGCGGCCGAGTGGCGGAGGAGCTCGTCTTCGGAAAGGACCGTGTGACTACGGGTGCCGCGAGCGACATTCAGCAGGCGACGGGTATATCTCGTAGGTACGTCTCGCAGTGGGGACTCTCCGATGAGATCGGTCCGGTGCTGGTCGGCGACAACGAGCACGATCTTTTCCTCGGCCGTGAGATTCAGAGCCGCCGCGAAGTGTCCGAGAAGACGGCGCAGTTGGTGGACGCGGAGGTCACCAAGGTAATTCGTGAAGCGTACCAGCGGGCTACCGATGTGTTGTCGGAGAACCTGGAGCTTCTGCACACAGTTGCTGCCGCACTGCTCGAGCGCGAGACGCTGACGGGCGACGAAGTTCAGGCGCTCGCGAGGGGGGAGACTCTCCCTCCTCGTGCGCCTTCACCGCCGCCAATGGCACCCGCGCCTGTTCCCGCGTTGCCGGCTCCGGTTGCCAAGCCAGCGCGGCCACCGCTCTTCGGCGGCCCCGAGATCGCGCCTGCGTAAGCCGGTCATAGTTGGCGTTGTAAATGTTACCCCCGACAGCTTCAGCGACGGGGGTAATTTTTTATCCCACATAAGCGCCGTCCAACGCGCTGAGGAGCTGCTCGCCGCCGGTGCCGACGTGGTCGAGTTCGGTGGCGAGTCGACTCGGCCCGGCGCCGCTCCCATCTCCGCGGACGAGGAGATCGCTCGCGTGCTGTCGCCGATCCGCGACTTCAAAACGCGCCACCCTGCCGCACGGATAGCAATTGATACTGTCAGGGCAGCGACCGCGGCTGCCGCTGTGGCTGCCGGTGCGACGATCGTTAACGACGTCTCCGCGCTGCGCCTCGACTCTGAAATGGCGTCCTTCTGCGCGACTTTCGGTTGCACACTGGTGCTGATGCACTCACGCGGCGACACCAGCGTCATGGCGCGGTATGATCACGCCGAGTATACGGACGGCGACGTGATCGGGGCCGTTGCGCGCGAGCTGAGGTCCGCCGTCGAATGCGCGCTGGCCGCCGGGGTGGACCGCGGGTCGATTGTCCTGGATCCAGGTATCGGATTTTCCAAGCGAAGCGAGCACTCGATTCAGACCCTTGCGCAACTCCCCAGATTGGTTGAGCTTGGCTTTCCAGTGATGGTGGGCGCGTCGCGCAAACGGTTTATCGGGGAGATAACAGACGTGCACAAAGCCTCGGACAGAGACGCAGGAAGCATTGGCGCGCACGTCGCTGCGCTAGCCCTGGGAGCGACCTGGTTTCGTGTGCACGACGTGCGTTCGCACCGGCACGCGCTCGACGTCGCAGCCGCCATCCTCGAGGCCCGTGCGTGACGTGGGTTGAGCTGGTTGTGCTGGGCGCACTCATCATCTTCCAGTCCGAGGTGCGCGCACTTTTCTATCGGCTCCGCTACCCGCGGACGGTCAGATTCCTACGCAGGATTCCAAGAGTCGAGGTGGCTGAAGATGTCGTCGACGCAGTCGACCGCCTCAGCCGTTCGGCGCACGGTGCTATCATCGCTCTGGAGCAGGAGATGTCGCTCGCCGACTACGCTGCGACTGGAACCGAACTGCAGGCCAGCATGTCATCCGATCTGCTCGTTACGATTTTTGCCCCGTACACGCCACTGCACGACGGCGCTGTGGTTGTGCGCGATGTGATCGTCGCAAGCGCCGGGTGCATCCTTCCGCTGTCCCAGTCGGTACTTCCCGACAGGGCGCTCGGAACGCGCCATCGCGCCGCGCTCGGGCTGAGCGAGGAGACGGACGCAATGGTAGTCGTTGTAAGCGAGGAGAATTCATCCATATCAGTTGCTCACAGGGGAATTCTTTACCGCTCGCTCACCACTCTGGAGCTGCGCGAGATTCTGGGTGGGCAGATGCCGCGCAACACCACGGAACGCGCCGTGGTCGGAGCCAGCCCGGGGTGAGCTCGGGTTGAGCGCGACCCGGCTTCGCGTTCGTCCCGACGCCGCCGTCGCGGCGTTTTTAGTTGTGGTGTACAGCGCCACCCTCGCGCGTGGTGTGACTTTCTGGGACGCGGGAGAGTTTCTCGCCGCCGTGCACTCTCTCGGAATCCCCCACCCACCGGGCACGCCGCTGTTTGTGCTTGTCGCACGCGTCTGGAGCATCGCGCTAACCCCGATCCTCGGTTTCACCGTCGCCGTAAATGCGTTCTCCGCCGCCTGCACCGCGGCGGCGTTCGGCCTGATCGCCAACATGTTCTGGCGCTGGACCCGCGATGCACTCGGCGCGTTCTGCGCCGCGGCCACGGCCGGTCTGACGTCGACGGTCTGGCTGAACGCCACTGAAACCGAAGTGTACGCCTGTGCACTCCTTGCGTCGATGCTGATCCTGTGGTGCGCGATGCCGGCCGCAACATCGAACGATACACCGAGCCAGACACGATGGATTTTGCTCCTGGCGTATTTCTGCGGCCTCGCATGGTCACTGCATCTGACCGCGTTGGTGTCCGTCCCCGCGGCGCTCGCCCTGCTGTGGCCGCAACTGCGCGCGCGACCGCGTCTACTTCGCCCAGGTTATCTGATTGTCGTGCCAGCTCTCGTTGTCCTCGGCGCGTCGGCCGTGCTGTTCATGCTTGTGCGCGCGGCGCACGATCCCGCCATCAACCAGGGAAACCCTGCCACATTCAGCGCCCTCGGCGACGCTGTGCGGCGGCACCAGTACGATGTTGCTCCGATGTGGCCTCGGCGCGCGCCACTGTGGTTGCAGTTTGGCAACGTCTTCGAGTATGCCGACTGGCAGTTCGCGTTGGGGCTCGCCCAAGCGCCGCCGCCGGCTCTGTCGCGCACGCCGTTCACCGTTATCTACGCCATGCTTGGCGTCTACGGTTCTGTCCGCCACCACCGTGCGGACGCGACTAGCTGGCGCGCATGGATGGTCCTGCTCGTGAGCACCAGCGTTGGCATTGTGCTCTACCTGAACCTGCGCGCCGGCGCGTCATATGGCTACGGCGTGCTGCCTCCCGGATCACTACATGAAGCCCGCGATCGCGACTATTTCTTCGTGTGGGCCTTCGCGGCCTGGGGCGCATGGGCCGGCTTCGGAGCCGCCACCTTCGTCGCGACGTGCGCGGTTTCATTCGCGACTTCAAGTTGGAAACGTGGAGCA